>DASYGQ010000290.1:0-8839 GCA_035999585.1 Bacteroidia bacterium
GGCTATTGTGTCACTCTTCCGTTCGGCCAAAAAAAGGTATATGAAAGGGGGCTCGAATTTCGAGTTTGACCTGGAAGCCTTTGATCCACAGGGAGGTGAGGGGCAATTGAGCCTTTTTTAAACTTGCTCAGGGCGTTCTTGACATTGACCGGCTGAAGGTTCTTCCCTGGCTTTCCGGGCTCAACTACTCAATTTTTTTTAATGAATCCTTGGCTGAATGATAATTTTACTATCTTTGCCGTTCTTAAAAAAAACGAATAGACAATGGCAAATCATAAGTCATCCATCAAAAGAATACGCTCAAACGATGCGAAGAAACTGGTAAACAGGTATCAGCACAAAACAGTGCGTACTGCTATCAAAGGAATTCGTACCGCCACTGATAAGAAAGCAGCTGAGGCTGAACTTCCTAAAGTGATTTCCCTGATCGACAAGCTCGCTAAAAAGAGCGTGATACATAAAAACAAGGCTTCGAACCTGAAATCGAAGCTGACCAAACATGTAAAGACAATCAAGTAATTGTTTTGAATTTATTTTGAACAGGCCCTGCTCTTGAAAGAGTGGGGCCTTTCTTTTGGAACCATTTCCAGCTCCTGGGCTTAATTTGAGATTTCTCCGAAGGGAATTTTCGTCAGTTTGAGTGTGAGAGCGAGTGTGGAGGAATTGCGAGGTATAACCCCTTTTATTTTCCCTATGCCCGCTCTCCGTATCTACTCACACTATTCTTTTGAGTCCCAGGGACCGGATCCGGTTTTCGTCTCCCTTCTTTTTTCGTTCCCAGTACGCACTCTCATGCTGATTTTCTATCTTAACAGCAGATTTTAAAGAGGGGAGGATGTGTATGGAAAATACAACAATCAAATCCTGGGCGGAAGATGACCGGCCCCGGGAAAAACTGCTTGAAAAAGGCAGGCATGTTCTTTCAGAAGCGGAGCTGATCGCGATTCTGATCGGATCAGGCAACCGGGAGGAAACCGCTGTTGATCTGGCAAAAAGGATACTGTCGAGCACCGGTCATGATTTACAGGCCCTTGGAAAGCTTGAAATAGGGGATTTGTTGCGGTTCAAAGGCATTGGCGAGGCTAAAGCCGTAAGCATTTTGGCTGCACTGGAGCTCGGACGGCGCAGGAAGTCCGTTGAACCGCCGATACGTGATAAAATAAGCAGTAGCGCTGAAGCCTTTCTCCTGATGAAACCGATGTTTGCCGATCTGCCGCATGAGGAATTCTGGGTGCTTCTTCTGAGCCGCTCCAGCCGGGTCATTCGTAAGGAATGCATAAGCCGCGGAGGCCTGAGCGGGACAGTAGTTGATCCTAAAATAGTTTTCAAATCAGCGCTGCAGCATCTGGCAAGCTCCATGATCCTCTTTCACAATCATCCTTCCGGAAACCTGAAACCCAGCGATGCAGATTTGAAAATTACTGCTCAGCTCAGAGATGCCGGGCGACTTCTGGAGATACCTGTTCTGGATCACCTCATTGTGGCTGACGAAGAATATTATAGTTTTGCTGATAATTGCCTGATTTAAACCGGCTGTTTTATTACGACAGCGGATCAATCCGTAAAAAAGGAAGTAAACGTATTTCAATTCAATATGATGAAGATTCTGACCGTGATCGGAGCGAGGCCCCAGATTATCAAGGCGGCTGCCCTTAGCAGGTCCATACGTAACCATTTCAAGGGCCGGATCCGTGAACTGATTGTTCATACGGGACAGCACTACGATGAGAATATGTCGCAGGTTTTTTTCGACGAGCTGGAAATACCGAAACCCGATTATAACCTGAATGTAGGTTCGGGTTCGCACGGAAGGCAAACGGCCGACATGATATCCGGCATTGAGGAAATCCTGCTCAAAGAGAAGCCGCATGCAATTGTTTTATACGGAGATACCAACTCCACCCTGGCAGGAGCAGTTGCCGCATCAAAAATTCACATTCCGGTGGTGCATATTGAAGCAGGGCTGCGCTCATTCAACAAAGCGATGCCTGAAGAAGTGAACCGCATCCTTTGCGATCATGTATCCACCCTTTTGTTTTCACCTACGGCAACCGGATATAAGCACTTGCTGAAGGAAGGATTTAAAGAAGGGAACCCGGGACCTTACAATGCAAACAACCCCAGGATCTATCACAGTGGCGATGTGATGTACGACAACAGTTTGTATTTCTCCACCCTTGCTGAACAGAAAACATCTGTGCTTCGTGATCATAAACTGCAAAGTGAAAATTTCATTCTGGCGACCATCCATCGCAACAACAATACCGATGAACCTGAAAGGCTTTCCGCGCTTTTCCGTGCCTTGAATAAAATTTCTCTGGAACATCACATCAAAGTGGTGCTGCCTTTGCATCCGCGCACGGCCAAGCTGATGAACCAAAACCTGGATAAAGCGCTTTATACAGCTGTGAAAAATAATCCTGACTTTGTCATCCTTCCTCCGGCCTCGTTCCTGGAAATGATTGCCCTGGAGAAAAACGCGAAAATGGTGATGACGGATTCCGGTGGAGTTCAGAAAGAAGCCTTTTACTTCCATAAACCCTGTATCATTCTTCGCTCTGAAACAGAATGGACCGAGCTTGTTGAATGCGGTACTGCTCTTCTGGCAGATGCGGATGAAAATCGCATTTACGCAGCTTTCATACAGCTCTCAAATAAAAAAGACCTTCAGTTTCCAAACCTGTTCGGAGATGGGAAAGCTTCGGAATTTATATGCGCTGAACTGCTTCAACAAATTCCTCACTGATGCTTCTCATCTTTACGCCCAGGATTACTTCCCGTAACCGCTATATATTCCGGTTGTTTTTCAGGGAGCTGCTTGGTATAGAATTCAAGCTCATTGATCAGCAAAATGAATTCGAGCTGCACGATGGACCTAAGTTCTCATATGGTCAGGCACCGCTGGGCCAGGAGCTGCATTTCACGAGCACTCCGCTTTTGTTTGAGACCGGTATCAAAGAACAGGAGCTTACTGTTTTTGAATGGAATGCACAGCCTGTTTTCTTTGCTACAGGTAAACATGCCGACATGCCTTTCGATCCTTTCGCAGCGGCATTTTATCTGGTCAGCCGCTATGAAGAATACCTGCCTCATATCCGTGATCATTACGATCGGTTTGATGCGAAAGAAAGCATTGCCTGGAAAAATGGCTTTTTGTCGAAACCGGTTGTAAATTCATGGGCACAGATCATTAAGGAGAAACTCATTCTTCGTTTTCCGGAACTGATTTTTCCGGAGCGGAAATTCAGTTATGTGTCCACTTTTGACATCGACAATGCTTATGCCTACAGAGAAAAGGGCTTTATGCGAACAGTGGGTGGCTATGTGAAAGATTTGTTGAAACTTGATTTCGGGCAGGTAAAAGACAGGACACAAGTGCTCTTCGGAAACAAGCGCGACCCCTACGACACTTATGATTTCCAGTTTTCCATTCAGAAAAAATATAAGTTCAAAACCATTTATTTTTTTCTGGTAGGTGATTATGGGGTGAACGATAAAAATCTGCCGGTGGAAAGCCGTAAATTTCAGTCACTCATTAAAACAGTGGGTGATTATGCGGAGGTGGGCGTGCATCCGTCCTACGGATCAAATTCAAAACCCGAACTGCTTAAGAAGGAAGTCGGCCGCCTGGCCAAAGTGCTTCACAGGGAGGTGACCAACAGCAGGCAGCATTTTTTAAAACTGTCGTTTCCTGACACTTACCGCAACCTGATTGACCTTGATATTACAGATGACCATACGATGGGATTTGCCAACGAAATAGGGTTTCGGGCAGGCATCTGTTCGGCCTTTAATTTCTATGATCTGGATCTGGAAATTGAAACCAAGTTGCGCATTCATCCTTTTACGGTGATGGATGCCACCTTGAAATATTATATGAAAGTACCGCCATCAAAGGCAATTGAAGCGATCCGGCCTTTGCTCGAGGAGGTTAAAAAGGTAAACGGAACATTCATAAGCCTCTGGCACAATGAATCGCTGAGCGGGGAGAAGCAATGGCAGGGATGGCAGGATGTATATGAAGAAATGATTAAACTTGCATTGTCCTGACCCGGAACAAATTCAATCCATGAATTCCCAGTGATCACATACCTGAATCATAAGGAAATAGACAAGTTCAAATGGGATGCCTGCATACAGCGTTCCGTGAATGGAATCATTTATGCCTATTCCTGGTACCTCGATATTGTTTCTCCGAACTGGGAAGGATTGGTGGAAGAGGATTACGAGAGTGTCATGCCCCTGACAGGCAACAGAAAATTTGGCATTCATTATTTGTTCCCCCCCTGGTTTACTCAACAGCTCGGTGTGTTTTCTGTCAATAAATTCAATGAGGAGAAGATCAGAGAGTTCATCGGAGCTATTCCCGGAAAATATCTGTTTTTTGAAATTAACCTGAATACATTCAATAAATTCAGTTCGATGGAAATGATCATCCATCCGAACCTGACTCACGAGCTGGATCTGATTAATTCTTATGAGCACCTTCAGGACGCATATTCTGAGAATCTGCGCCGCAATCTGAAAAAGGCCGCGGCCGCTGATCTGGTGATTGATAAACAGGTTCCGCCGCATCAGATCATCAATCTTTTTAGGCATAACAAGGGGCGGGAGTTCGGAAAGATCGGACAACGTGAGTACGAAATGCTGGAGGAGCTTATCAACGTATGCATGGAAAAGGGGAGGGCGCAGATTTGGGGTGTGATGAGCCGCGAGAAACGGTTATGCGCCGGAGCTGTTTTTGTGGAGAGCAACGGTAAAGTGATCTTTCTTTTTTCCGGATCCAATCAGGTGGCCAGAGGCAATAGCGCCATGCCTTATCTGATTGATCGTTTCATTTCCGAAAATGCAAACAGGAATCTGATCCTTGACTTCGAAGGCTCCAATGATCATAACCTGGCCAGGTTTTATAAAAGCTTCGGTTCCAAAGAATGCGTATATTTACAAGTCAGGGTGAACAGACTCCCCTGGTATGCACGATTTTTTAAAGAATAATGTATGATTATTGAACTTTCCAAAGAGAACTCGATTTTAAGTCAGTTTATATCCGAACTGAGAAATGTGAATGTACAGAAGGATAGCATGCGTTTTCGCAGAAATCTGGAACGCATCGGTGAAATATTTGCTTATGAGATCAGCAAAAAGCTGGAGTGGAAAACAAAGGAAATAACCACTCCGCTTGGTGTTTCCAAAATGGTAGAGCTGGCCCAGCAACCTGTTCTAACAACCATCCTGCGTGCAGGGCTTCCCCTTCATCAGGGTCTTCTCAATTATTTCGACAAAGCAGAGAATGGATTTATTTCAGCCTACCGCAAACACCTGACTGAACATACTTTTGAAATCGTTCTTCAGTATTCAGCGTGCCCCGATGTAAACGGAAAGGTGCTGATCCTTTCTGATCCGATGCTGGCAAGCGGTCACTCCATGATTGCCTCCTACGAATCCATACTTAAACTTGGAAAGCCGAAACACATTCATATTGCTGCAGTTATTGGGAGCCGAGCGGGTGTTGATTATGTGAGAAAAAACCTTCCCGATAATGTAACTATATGGCTGGGTGCCATCGACCCGGATCTGAATGATCATTCCTACATCGTACCCGGTTTGGGCGATGCAGGGGATCTTGCATTTGGCGTAAAACTCTGAGAAAACATGAGCGCACATCCGGCAGACTTTGGGAAATATGTGCTCGTAGCTCTTTTTGCAAGCATCAAATTTTTGTTTTCTCCTTTCTTCGCTGAAGGTGTTCATCTGAATTTCAAGGAATCCATACTTTCCACAACAGCCGGAGGCATTGCCGGTATTCTGGCTTTCGGGTTTATAGGAGAACTGATCTCAGATTACTGGGCAAAGATTACGGCTTTCTTTCTTTCAGTTTTTGGGAAACGATCAAAAGAAGAGGCGGCGCGTTATTCCAGGCGGAAATTCAAATGGATGACGAGATTTATTGTGAAGGTGAAAAGCCGTTTGGGATTGTTCGGACTGGCTTTCCTGTCGCCCTGCCTCATTTCAATTCCGCTTGGCGCCCTGGCTTGCATGTCGTTTTTCAGCCACCGCCGCAAGGAAGCCTTTCTTTATCTGTTTGTTTCTCTTGCATTCTGGTCGGTTGTTCTGAATGTGGGGGCCTATTTTTTTCGATTATCTCATTTGTTTTCCTGATTACAGAAGCATTTATTTTTGAAAACCTATTCACACATATTCTTTGATCTTGACCACACCTTGTGGGATCTGGAGCGCAATGCATCCGAGACTATTCACGAGCTGCTGGAAGCATACGATCTCACCGCGAAGATAAATGCACCGACACCCGGCTTTATTAAAGAATACAATAAGATAAACGATGAGCTTTGGGAGTTATACCGTCTGGGTAAAATCGATCGCATCACGTTGCGGTTTGAAAGATTCAGGAGAGTTTTCCGGTATTTTGGGATTGAAGATGAGCAACTGGCGCATGATTTCGGGAATGCATTTGTGAAGGAATCGCCGTTAAAGCCACACTTGATTCCTGGGGCCCGGGAAGTGCTTGACTATTTGTCATCGAGATATACGCTGCACATCATTACAAACGGTTTTGCCGAGGCTCAGGAAGTAAAGATCCGTACGGCAGGAATTGGTCATTACTTCAGACATATCATCAATTCGGAGATGGCAGGCTATAACAAACCGGATGCCCGGATTTTTGAATTCTCGTTGAAGCTGGCCGGAGCTGCTCCGGAAGAAAGTATTATGATCGGTGATCATCTGGAAGCTGATATTATCGGAGCAAAGCTGGCTGGAATCGATCAAATCTATTATAACCCGCTTGCGAAACAGCATGCGGAAGAAATTACCTATGAGGTCAGGCACCTGGAGGAACTGAAGCAAATCCTGAAAACAGATTTCATCCGGGAATAGGAGTTGGAGAGGAATTAATGAGTAAAAATAAAAATGCCATTCGGTATAAACCTGAATGGCATTTTTATTTTTAGACCAGATAATTATTTAGGCTTATCGGCTTTGTTTTCAGTTTTGTCAGCTTTGCCTTTGCAGCATTTGCCGTCGCACTTCTTGGTGCATTTTTTGTCTTTATCATCGCCACCGCATATGCAGGTAACGTTAGATTTTGTTACCGCAGCTACAGCTGAAGAACTTACTGCAGTAAACATACCGGCTACTGCAAGAACGAGAAGGGCCTTTTTCATTTGTTTAGGGTTTTAGGGTTTGGAATGCTTTGTTCAACAAATGTACCAAAAATAAAAATGGGATTAAAATAGGGCTGTTAATTGATGTTAAATCTCGCCAATAACGGTAATCCCCCCCTTTACATGTTCCTCAAGCTTAACATTGATTTTTGTGCCCAGGGGGAGGAATAGGTCCACCCTTGAACCGAATTTGATGAAACCGAATTGTTCGCCCTGAATAGCCTTATCGTTTTCTTTGCAATAGTAAACAATACGGCGAGCCAATGCTCCGGCAATTTGCCGGAATAAGATTGATTTTCCATTTTCATGCTGAACCACTACCGTGGAGCGTTCGTTTTCCGTGGAAGACTTTGGATGATAGGCAACCAGGTAAAGGCCAGCGTGGTATTTTACGTATTTAACAATGCCGCTGATGGGAAAACGGTTGATATGCACATTCAGGGGCGACATGAAAATAGATACCTGAAGTCTCTTGTCCTTAAAATATTCAGGTTCTTCCACCTCTTCAATGACAACCACACGGCCATCGGCGGGAGCAATAATCCCATTGGCGCTTTTCACCCAGTTGCGTTTGGGGTCCCTGAAAAACTGAAGAATAACGATTGTGAGGAAACAGGAAGCTGCAATGGCAAGCACGTGAAGAATGGTTCCAACGACTCCTTCGGGTCCAAAACCATAGGCAAGACCGATTAGGAGAGCTGAGAATAATAGTACGAGCAGGAGTGAGGGGATACCTTCTTTGTGAAACTTCATTGTCTGGATTTATAGGATTGCAAAAATAGGAAAATTAGTTGAAAACGGACTGCTTCCGGTACCGTTAAACCTTGTTTTTTATACATGTGGAAAAGCGAACAGGACAGGTTGCGATGCAAAAGATGAGTGTTCAGACTCTAAGTGTTTTCACGTAATTCCATTGTATAAAAGGCGTAATTGGCGGGCTTCTCCTTTTTCAAACAGACAATTAAATGTATTCTTGTGTCTGTAAAAAAAACAGAGCGCATGAAATACAGGATCATGAATATTCAGGTATTGAAAAACGAAATTCTTCCTGCAGCTGAAAATGATTTTACTGAAACCGGGTTTATCAGTCCGGAACATTTGGGTGAAGGCGTTTATGGCTGGCAGGTGCAAATAAGATCGAAGCTGAATAACCGTGTGAGGTCGAATCTTCTTTTTGTTGAAACATCGTCCTGTTTTCAGTTTTCAGCAGGCAAAAGTTTCATTGACGACTTCAATCAGGGGATGTATCTGGAAGCGATTGTTGAATTAATCTATGCAGCGCATTGTCATCATGCAGCGGTTTTCAATACTTTAGCACGTAATCATCCGGGTTTTGATGATCTCATTCCAAGATTTGTACCATTGAGGGAGGTGCAGGAAGCAACCGAAGAAGCGATGAGAAATGCCCGCCCGATCTGAATCTGCTGTATTACCGGCTCCTGATCGTATGAGCCAGTTTTTTCATTTCAGAAAGGTTGTTCTCGAATTCGTTTTTAGCAATACCTTCAACCAGGACTATTTGTTTTTTTGATAGTTGAATCACCAGCAGATAAGTAATTGATTTTTCTCCCCGGATAGTTCCGCTTACTTCAGATTCGTAAGCAGGATAGCCATTGATATTATCTGATGAAGGTTTTCGAATTTCAAAATCAGTGAGA
>DASYGQ010000407.1:0-6462 GCA_035999585.1 Bacteroidia bacterium
AACCTTCGGTTGATCTGGAAACGACAGTCACCGCTCTTACTCCTTCCTTCTGGAAAAACAAAGTGGTCAATGATTTTGAAAAAAGTGTTTTCCCGAAATATCCTGAAATAGAAAAGATTAAAAATAAGTTATATGATATGGGTGCTTTATATGCCTCCATGACAGGCAGTGGTGCTGCCGTTTTCGGTTTGTTTGATAATAGGCCGAATGTTGAAAAAGAATTTGGGAATTCGTTTGTGTGGCAGGAGCAACTGGAAAAGTAGATCCTGTTATTTCGGTGCCTTCCTGAGAAGATACAAAGCAAGGCATGCAAAAACCACATTGGGTATCCACACCGCTACATAAGCAGGCGCCACACCCTTCTCGGCAAACACACTGCTCACCCTCATAAATAAAATAAAGGAGAAGCTGATGAGCAGTCCGAACAGGATATGCATCCCAATGCCTCCCCGTACTTTGCGACTGGCCAGCGACACACCGATAAGTGTGAGTACAAAAGTGGCAAAAGGGAATGCCAGCCTCGATTGTTTTTCAATTTCTATTTCCTCCACATTGTCGGCCCCCTGCAGTTTTTGCTCCTGAATATATTTATTGAGCTCCGAGAAATTCATGGTCTCTATATTGTTTGATCGGAGGGTGAAATCCTTTACGTTCAGAGGGATGAGCGTGTCGAGTTCCTGGCCAAACCGCATGGTTTCTTTAAGGTCTTTTATTTGCCGTATATTATAGGTGTTGATCTTCCAGAGGTTTTTGATGCTGTCCCACACGATGTTGTCGGCATTCATGTGGTAATACAACTGGTTGTTTTTGAATTTATCCATTGTAAATACGTAGCCGGTTTTGCCTTTCGAATTAAAACCCACCATGGATACGAAGGTTCCCGGCTCAATCATACGGTGGATGTTGCGGGTATTGTAGGAAAAAGCATCGCGAACGTATTTTTCTTCAAAGTCGAACCGTTTCTGGTTGGCATGGGGGATGACAAAATTATTAAGAAACAGCGAGCCGCCGGCAATGATCGCCGCACCGATCATATAAGGGCGGAGTAGCCGGTTGAAGCTGATGCCGCTGCTTAGCATCGCTACAATTTCAGTACGCTCGGCCAGCCTGGAGGTGAAAAAGATGACAGCAATAAAAGTGAAAAGATCACTGAAGAGATTGACGAAATAGGGGATGAAGTTGAGGTAATAATCGAAGGCAATTTGCCGGAACGAAGGCTTTGTCTTAATGAAATCCTCGATTTTTTCGGAGATGTCAAAAATGATGATGATCACCAGGAGGATCGCAATCGAATACACGAACGTACCCAGGAATTTCCGCAAGATGTACCAATCCAGTTTCTTCATGGTCTCCTTTTCAGGCTATAGTTTCTGTGCAAGTTGCTTCACAATGTTGTTTTTCCAGGCATAAAATGTGCCATCCATGATCCTTTCACGGGCTTCTTTCACCAGCCGCAGGTAAAAGGCCAGGTTGTGGAGAGTCGCAATCTGTGCCCCCAGGATTTCTCCGGTATGCACGAGGTGACGAAGATACGCTTTCGAATAAAATGTGTCTGCAAAGCTGGTTCCTTCTGCATCAATCGGACTCAGGTCATCTTTCCACTTCTCATTCCGGATGTTGATGATACCCTGCATGGTGAAAAGCAGGCCATGGCGTGCATTCCGTGTTGGCATTACACAATCCATCATGTCTATCCCCAGTGCAATGCTCTCAAGTATGTTCGCCGGTGTGCCAACGCCCATCAGGTAACGGGGTTTGCTTTCGGGTAGAATGGCACATACTTCTTCGGTCATCGCATACATGTCTTCCGCGGGCTCGCCAACGGAGAGTCCGCCAATGGCGTTTCCTTCTCTTTCGAAAGAGGCAATGGTTTCTGCGGACCGGATGCGGAGGTCTTTGAATGTGCTGCCCTGCACAATGGGGAAAAGGCTCTGCTTGTAACCATACAGCCCTTCGGTGGAATCAAAGCGGGAACAGCAACGGGCCAGCCAGCGGTGCGTCATCTCCATCGACTTGAGGGCATATTTGTATTCACAGGGCCAGGGGGTACACTCATCAAAAGCCATGATGATGTCTCCCCCGATCACCCTTTGGATATCCATGGCATATTCGGGACTGAAGAAGAGCTTGGAGCCATCGATGTGGGAAGAGAACTTAACGCCTTCCTCCGTGATTTTCCGGCGGTCGGACAGGGAATACACCTGATAACCTCCGCTGTCGGTAAGAATGGGCTTGTTCCAGTTCATGAATTTGTGGAGACCACCGGCTTTTTCAAGCAAGCCCAGACCTGGTCGCAGGAAAAGGTGGTAGGTATTCCCCAGGATGATCTGTGCCTTGATATCATCAGAAAGTTCATGCTGGTGTACCGCTTTCACGGAACCCAATGTGCCAACAGGCATAAAAATGGGGGTTTCGATCTGTCCGTGTTCGGTTTCAATAAGTCCCGCCCGGGCTTTGCTCTGCGGATCCTTGTGTTGTAACGTGAATTTCAATGCGATGAATGGTATATGATGGGTGTCTGTTCTTCTTCTGCCTGAAAAACAAAGCAAATGCCTGTTCTCTCATGGAACCGCCTTTGCCGGTCATTGTTAATTACTTTGTTTAAATCCTGCCAAAGATAACACATTAAGCAGGATGCTTCCCCCTAATTTTGTCAGGCGGCCATTTACAGGTTTCAGGCATTATGGATAGTACCTTTCCACCCTACGGCATTCTTATCTTTTGTTTTTTTTGTTTCTCGCTTCTTATTCAGTTGTGTTATTACCTGGGTGTATTCAGCCGTCTCGTATTTTTCAAAAAGAAGACACCTTCCTCGGTTGATTACCCGCCCGTTTCAGTTATTATATGTGCCCGCAACGAAGACGATAATATCGTTCAGTTCCTCCCCCTCATTCTCAATCAGGATTACCCGAATTACCAGGTTGTGGTGGTGAACGACTGCTCGTTTGACAATACCGGCGATGTATTGGAAGAGATTGCCAGACGGGAAGACCGTTTGAAGATCGTTACCATCAAACCCGATGACTATTATTCACATGGTAAAAAGTTTGCCCTGATGGTGGGCATCAAAGGGGCGGAAAACGATTTGCTTCTGCTGACCGATGCGGATTGCAAACCCGTCAGTAATCAATGGCTGAAAAGCATGGCCTCGAATTTCACATCTGAAAAAGAAATCGTGATCGGGTATGGAGCCCATGAGCGGAGCAAAGGTTTCCTGAACAAGCTGATCAGATACGATGGGTTTTACATCGCATTGCAATATCTTTCTTTTTCAATAGCCGGCCGCACCTATATGGGGGTGGGACGTAACCTGGCCTATGAAAAAGAACTTTTCTTCAGAAAAAAAGGCTTTGCCAGCCATTATCAAATCCTCTCGGGCGATGATGATCTGTTTGTGAATGAGGCGGCCACAAAGAACAATGTTTCGGTTGAACTGGATCCCAACAGCTTCACACTCACCCGCTCAAAGAAAACCTGGAGCGAATGGGTCCGCCAGAAAAAAAGACACGTCACCACCTGGCCTCACTATAAGCCAATGGATAAATTCCTGCTCGGGCTATTACCTTTTGCGCAGTTCCTGTTTTTTTCCTGCTTCCTGACTCTCCTGGTAATGCATTACATGATCTATGTGGTGATATCTGTTTTCGTCTTCCGTTTTCTGGTTCAAATGCTTATCTTTAACGGAGCAATGCGCAGACTCAATGAGAAAGATTTATTGGTATATTCGCCTCTGATGGAACTTATACTGATGTTTTTTTACCCTGCACTTGCTCTCTCCAACGCATTCCAAAAGAAAAATAAATGGAATTAGGCGACAATCTTTCGGACAAAGCCGTCTACGATTATTCACTCGTCAGACGGGCACTCGACAATGCTGATCAGAAGGCCTACGCAGAACTGATGTCGCGTTACCGCGATTCCGTTTATTTCATGCTTTTGAAAATGGTGAATAACAAGGACGATGCCGATGATCTCACCATTGAGGCTTTCGGAAAAGCCTTCAAGCGCCTCGCCCAATACACTCCCAATTTTGCATTCAGTACCTGGCTTTTCAAAATTGCCACCAACAACTGCATCGACCATATCCGCAAAAAGAAAAACAATACTTTTTCCATTGACAAACCATTTACCGATGATGAAGGCGGTGAAATGACCATGGACCTACGCTCCGAGCAACCGGATCCGGAAGAAAAAGTGATGAAGAAACAAAAGGTCATGATGATGCACGAGGTGGTGGAGAAGCTGAAACCGCGTTATAAGATGCTTATCGAAATGCGTTATTTCGAAGAACTCTCCTACGAGGAAATAGCCGATAAGCTGGAACTTCCCCTCGGTACCGTCAAAGCCCAGCTGTTTCGTGCCAGAGAATTTCTTCAGAATATCCTGAAAAATTCACAGGGTAAATTTTAGAATAAGCCGATCATCCAATCCGGTTAAAACCGGCAACAATCTCATCCTTTCTCATGCTTCGATCACAGATCATACACACTTATTTCCCCGGTTTGAGCCCACTTCAATCGGAACAGTTTGAACGATTGTATGATTTGTATGCCGACTGGAATTCAAAAATCAATGTCATTTCCAGAAAAGACATCGAGTCGCTGTATGAGCATCACGTACTCCATTCACTGGGTATTGCAATGGTGGTACAGTTCCGAAAGGGTACGCGCATTCTGGATGTTGGCACAGGTGGCGGATTTCCCGGTATTCCGCTGGCTATTCTCTTTCCGGAAACAGAGTTTCTGCTTGTTGATTCCATCGGAAAAAAAATAAAGGTGGTTACTGAGGTGGCAGCAGCACTCGGACTGAAAAATGTAAAAGCCGAACACCGCAGGGCAGAGGAGGGCAAAGAGCAGTTTGATTTTATTGTCAGCCGCGCAGTGACTGATTTTCCGGAGTTTTACCGATGGGTGAAATACAAATCGATTATTAAGAACCAGAACAGTATTCCCAATGGCATCCTATATCTCAAGGGTGGTGACCTTAGCGCTGAGCTGAGTGAATTCAAGCGTGCCAGGATTTACGAACTGAAGGATTATTTCCGGGAAGAATTTTTTGAAACCAAGAAACTGGTTTACCTGCCTCTCAAAGCATAATCAGAAACACCATGGCTTATTCATACCGCAGGGCATCGATCGGATCGAGCCGGGCTGCTTTCATAGCCGGATAAATACCTGCCGCAACTCCCACAATGAAACAGATCAGGATACCTGTCAGAATCCAGATCCAGGGGATAATAAAACCTCCGCCTACCGCCAGAGAGACCCCAAGCCCGCACAGAATACCAAGCAATACACCGAGTACTCCGCCCATCTGGCAAATGACGATGGCTTCTACCAGGAACTGGCTCCGGATCATGGGTTTTGTGGCCCCCATGGATTTGCGGATTCCAATTTCCCGTGTTCTTTCAGTCACACTGACCAGCATGATGTTCATGAGGGCGATAGCGGCCCCCAGCAAGGTAATAACGCCAATCAGGGTGGCAGCAATGGTCACATATTTGATGTTGTCAATAAGCATGTTGGCAAGGTTGTCACTTTTCGTGATCTCAAAATTGTCTTCTTCTCCAGTCTTTAATTTACGAACCACCCGGAAGCTGCCAATCGCTTCAGCCAACGCTGTTTCAAGCAGGGTCTGATCAGGAGCAAGGACATTGATTGTATAGGACATATTGGGTCGGGGGAAATACTGACGCACATTGGATAAAGGAAGAAGGCATACCTTATCGCCTCCGAATCCTGAACTGTTCCCTTTTGATTTCAGGACCCCAATCACCCTGTACTTGCCGTTTCCAACAGAAATGATTTTGTCAATCGGATCCTCCCTGTTTTTGAAAAGGATGGGAACCAGGTCTTTGCCCAAAATAATGGAATGGTTTCCCAGCTGTACTTCCTGAATTGAGAAGTTGCGGCCGCTTTCCAGGTCATAACCGGAAGTGCTGAGGTAGTTCTCATCGATTCCGAAAATCTGAATATTCGGGTTGGTCTTGACTGAATGATATTTGAGTGTCGCCGCAAAGGTGGCCAGAGTCGACACCGATGCGGTGGCCGGGAAATGATAATTCTCAACAAACGCCTCCGCTTCACGGTAACTGATTTCCCTGAATTTTTTTGGCCGTTTCCCCGATTTTCCAATACGAATCGTTGTTTCGCGATTCCGGATCGTAAACGTATTCGCTCCCATGCTGGTGAAATTGCTGTTGATAGAACCTTTGATTGAGTCAATGGCAGCCAGCGTGCCAACCAGGGATGTGATTCCGAGGGCAATGATGGATGCGGTGATAACCGTGCGCGCAAGCTGGCCCCGGATCGAAACAAGGGAAATTTTTATGTTTTCTTGGAGAAAGCTGGCCAATGGATGGTTTTGGTATGATAAGGTCTGGGGGGAATGCATCCTGTATTTCCCCACTGCCTGTGCATGCAAAGGTATGCCTTTCGGTCAAAAATAAAGAAATAATATCAA
>DASYGQ010000378.1:0-5357 GCA_035999585.1 Bacteroidia bacterium
AGATGAAGAAATGATCCGGAAGGCTTTCGCCGAAAAGGATTGGAATGACATCAAAGCGACAGACTCCTGGCAGATCTTTAAGATTATTGCCGAATTTGTAGAAGGCTTTGAAAAAATGGGAAGAATTGGTCCATGCGTATCTGTGTTTGGATCAGCTCGCACAAAGCAGGGAACTGCTTATTACAAACTTGCAGAAGAAACTGCGTTCAAGCTTACGCGCGAGGGATATGGTGTGATTACCGGCGGCGGCCCGGGAATTATGGAAGCTGCCAACAAAGGTGCAAAAGCAGGAGGCGGAAAATCGGTCGGGCTCAACATCAAACTTCCTTTTGAGCAATATTCAAATCCTTACATCGATTACGACAAGATGATCACCTTTGATTACTTCTTTGTGCGTAAGACTATTTTCCTCAAATACTCGCAAGGTTTTATTGCTCTCCCAGGCGGATTTGGAACACTGGACGAACTATTCGAATCAATTACATTGGTTCAAACGAATAAAATCGCCCACTTCCCCATTGTGCTGCTTGGAAAAGAATATTGGGGAGGGCTGATTGACTGGATCAAAGGCACGATGCTTCGTGAAAAAAACATCAATGCCGACGACCTCGAATTATTTCATCTGGTGGATACAGCGGACGAAGCAGTTCAGGTGATCAATGAATTCTACTCGAAATACATGCTTAAGCCCAATTTCTAATGGAATCTTAACACTATTTATGAATCGATGCCCTAAGATTTAGACGCCCTAAGCGGCATTTTTAATATCTTTATTTAACAAATACTTCTTTACCATTGAGCATACACGAGAAATATGAAGCGGTTATCGGACTGGAAGTACACATCCAGCTGCTAACGAACAGCAAGGCATACTCATCCGATTCGGCAGAATACGGCGCATTGCCGAATACACATGTTAGTCCGGTTACCCTGGGCCACCCTGGCACGCTTCCCAAAGCAAATAAAAAGGTGGTTGAATTTGCCGTCCGCCTTGGGCTTGCGCTGAACAGTACCATTACCCGGGAAAACATATACGCACGTAAGAATTATTTCTACGCCGATCTTCCGAAAGGATATCAGATTACACAGGACAAGACACCCATTTGCAGAGGCGGTTATGTGACCGTCAAAGACAAAAATGGTAATGAAAAAAAGATCAATCTGACAAGAATTCACATGGAGGAGGATGCCGGAAAAAGCATCCACGATCAGGATCCCTTCGACTCACTCATTGACCTCAACCGTGCCGGTGTTGCTCTTCTGGAAATTGTCAGTGAACCTGAAATAAAAAATTCGGAAGAAGCATACAGTTACCTGACCGAAGTCCGCAAGCTTGTCAGGCACCTTGACATTTGCGACGGAAATATGGAGGAAGGATCTTTACGCTGCGATGCGAACGTATCGGTTATGCTGAAGAATTCGAAAGTCTTTGGCCGCCGGGTAGAAGTAAAGAATATGAACTCCATCCGCAATGTAAAGATGGCGATTGAACATGAGATAGAGCGACATATCGGTATCCTGGAATCCGGTGGCACTGTTGATCAGGATACACGCAGTTTCGATGCCTCCAAAGGAAGCACCTTTTCACTCCGGAGTAAGGAATTGGCCAACGATTACAGGTATTTTCCAGAACCGGACCTTCTGCCGGTGATTGTCACACAGGAGTATATTGAAAAAATCCGCACAACCCTTCCTCCCTTGCCGGACGAGTTGTTCCGTAAATACAAAAAAGAGCTTAGCCTTTCTGATTACGATGCCGCATTCCTAACCGAAAACAAAAACACCGCTCTCTATTTCGAAGAGCTGGTGTCAAAAACATCGAATTACAAAGCAGCGGCAAACTGGATGATGGGGCCGGTTAAAAATTACCTGAATGAAAACGCGATCAGCATCGAACTTTTCCCTCTGAGTACCGGCCAGCTTGCCGAACTTATTGAGATTATAGATAAAGGCCTTATCAGTTTCTCCGTTGCTTCGCAAACGATATTCCCCGCTTTGGTGAAAGAAAAAGACAAATCACCTCTTGACATTGCGAAGGAACTGAATCTACTGCAGGAAAGCAATACAGATGCCTTGCAGAGCCTCATTGTTCAGTCACTCGCCAAATTTCCCGAAAAAGTAGCAGAGTATAAGAGTGGTAAAACCGGTCTGATTGGCTTGTTTATGGGCGAAGTAATGAAGCTCAGCAAAGGTAAGGCAGACCCTAAGATTGCCAATGAGCTGATGAAAAAAGAACTTGAAAAATAGAAACAGAAAACGATCTTATTTTACACGAACTGAACCAACGAAAATGAAACACATGCTTTTAATTCTTTCTTCTGCAGCCCTTCTGATATCCTGTTCCGGCAGATCCGGCAATACGGATGCCAGCGTAAACGGCAGCCCTGTCAAAGGGAAACTAAGTAATTCCACAGGCGAAATGATCTTTCTGCAGGATGTGAATACGGGCAAAGGGATCAATCTGGACTCCTGCAAACTTTCAGAAAGTGGAGAGTTCGAATTTCACACAAAAATTCCGGCAAAGGGATTTTATAACCTGACCCTCAACCCCGGGAATTTTGCTACTCTTATCCTGGATCCTTCTGAAAAAGTAAGAATAACCGGGGATGCGAAGAACCTTGGTTATACCTATAAAGCCGAAGGTTCCACTGACACCAAACTGTATATCGATTTCAATACCTATGCAATGGAAAACAGAAAGAAGCTGAGTGAAATCAAACAGAAGCAGGACTCCATTCAGGGTATTTTCCAGTTTTTTGTGAATCAGAACAAAAATCAAAAGCAAGCCGATTCATTATCCAAGGTCCTTGAACCCGGCTTTAATCAACTTACAGAACAAAGCATGGTTCTGATGAAAGATGCAGATAGCTATGCTGCTTCTTTCATTGACAAAAACCCTTCTTCCTTTTCCAATCTGGCTGCCCTTCAACTATTCAGCAATAAAGAAGCCAGCTTCCCCTACTTTGAAAAGGTCAGTATAGCCATGAAGCAGAAATATCCTGATCAAAAAAATCTGAAGCCATTTTATGACTATGTGGACAAGATGAAGAAGCTCAATATAGGGTCCCTGGCTCCCGAGATCAAACTAAACAGCCCGGAAGGCAAAGAAATAGCTCTTTCTTCCCTGCGCGGTAAAATTGTTCTCGTCGATTTCTGGGCATCCTGGTGCGGCCCTTGCCGTAAAGAGAATCCGAATGTGCGTAAGATCTATGCTGATTACCACAGCAAAGGATTCGAAGTATTCAGCGTATCTCTTGACAAAGACAAAAGCGCATGGACAAAAGCGATTGCCGATGACAAACTCACCTGGACACATGTGAGCGACCTCGGTTACTGGCAGTCTTCAGTCGTTCCCCTTTACGACATAAAAGGAATTCCAATGACCGTATTGCTTGACAAAGAAGGAAAAATTGTTGCAAAGAACCTCCGCGGGGAACAACTTGCCGCAAAAGTTGCTGAGCTTCTGAAATAAAGTATTCAATGATGCGATTTTTAATTGGATGTGTATGCCTGCTTATTGGGTATACTGCCTGGGGTGCTCAGAAGCCTTATTTTCAGCAGGAAACAAACTACCAGATCCATGTCAGACTGGATGACTCCAGAAATGAGCTTTTTGCTGACGAAAGAATTGAGTATATAAACAATTCACCGGATGCCCTTCCTTTTATTTATTTCCATCTCTGGCCCAATGCTTACAAAAACAACAATACAGCGCTTGCCAAGCAGTTGCTCAGTAATGGCAGCCTGACATTTCACTATGCCGCTGAAGAAGACAGAGGATATATCGATCAACTTGATTTCAAAATAAACGGAGAAACGGCAAAATGGGAATTCGCTGGCGACACTATTGACGTTTGCAGGATCTGGCTAAAGCAACCTTTATTGCCTGGGCAGCGAATCATCATCACCACTCCGTTTCATGTCAAAATACCTCTTGGCAAATTCTCACGACTCGGACACCTTGGTCAGCAGTATCAGATTACTCAATGGTATCCCAAACCTGCCGTTTACGACCGCAATGGATGGAATCAGATGCCATTCCTCAACCAGGGAGAATTCTATTCAGAATTTGGCTCATTCGACGTTTTCATAACACTTCCCAGGAATTATGTGCTGGGTGCTACCGGCGATCTGACCGATACTCCGCAGGAAGAAGAATTTCTTCAAAAAAAGAACGATGAAACACTTCAGTGGGCAAAGGAATATGAACGGACAGGTATTACGAAAGAAGGGTTCCCTGTCTCTGACACCCTAACTAAAACACTTCATTACCATCAGGATCAGGTACATGACTTTGCATGGTTTTGTGACAAAAGATATCACGTACTGAAAGGCACAATGGAAACGCCTCACAGGCATAACAAAGTGACGACCTGGTTGATGTTTACCGAATCGCAGGCTGAATTATGGCTCAAAGCCACTCCCTATATTCAGGATGCAATCACCTTTTATTCGTTGTGGAACGGAGATTATCCTTACCATCAGGTTACGGCTGTGGATGGCGGCTTAAGTGCCGGATCAGGCATGGAATACCCAAACATTACAGTCATAGGAAATGTCACCTCCGCCTTTACCCTTGAAACGGTAATCATGCATGAAGTCGGGCACAACTGGTTCTATGGCATGTTGGGCAGCAATGAACGCAGGAATCCGTGGATGGACGAGGGACTAAACTCATTCGATGAAAACCGCTATATAAAAACCAAGTACCCGGACGCAAAACTTTTGGGAACTGGTTATGATTTTTTCGGAAAAGCTTTCGACCTGAACAGGTATGATCACAAACACCTTTCTTATCTTGAATATCAGTTCAGCGCAGCCAAAGAAGAAGATCAACCCATTCAGCTTCCGGCTCCCGATTATACAAGCTTTAATTATGCCGGCATTGTATATGCGAAAACAGCACTTTCTTTTGATTACCTGATGGCGTATCTTGGCACGAATACGATGGATGCCGCCATGCAGCAATATTTCGAAACATGGAAATTTAAGCATCCTCAGCCCAATGACTTGAGGAAAATACTTGAAAATGTATCTGGTAAAGATCTGTCCTGGTTCTTCGACGATTTGATTAATACCACCAAAAAACTGGACTACACCATACTGGCATCACTTCCTGTTGCCAACGGCTATTCGGTGGCTGTCAGAAATTCAGGTCAGATCAAGGGTCCTGTTGCGCTTTGTGGAATAAAAAACAATGCGCTCAGAGGCATTGTATGGTATGATGGCTTTTGGGGAACAGAGGTCTTAAGCTTTCCTCCCGTAGCTGAAGGAATTGATTACTTCATGATCGACTATAATTCCGACATGCCTGAAATAGACAGGAACAACAACATTCTGCGTACCCATGGCATTCT
>DASYGQ010000380.1:0-2989 GCA_035999585.1 Bacteroidia bacterium
ATTCCTGCAGATAAAATAAAACTTATTTTCGAAGAATTCAGTCAGGCTGACACAAGTATTACCCGTCAGTATGGCGGCACGGGGCTTGGTCTTGCTATTTGCAGAAAACTGGCAGGACTTCTGAATGGTAGCATCAGTGCCAGCAGCACGCCCAGAAAGGGATCCACTTTCTCATTCAGTGTTCTGTGCAGCAAAGGAACTGAAAAAGACCTGCCGGTTGCACGGTTAAATCAGTCAGATGCTTCTGATCACCCCCAACTGGAAAGAAAAACCGTTCTTGTTGTCGACGATGATGACATGAACCGCCTTTTGCTCACCACAATTCTGCGTTCATACAATATGAATATAGATGAAGCGGAGGATGGTAAAAAAGCATTGGCGCTTGCTACAAGCCGAAATTATGATCTGATTCTCACCGACATTCATATGCCTGAACTCAGTGGAGTGAATATGGTCAGGCAAATCCGTGCTTTGCCTGATAAACAAAAAGCAACAATTCCAATTATTGCTCTGACAGCCAACATTGTGAAAGAAGATCTTCAAAGATACATGACCGCCGGCTTCAACGATTATGTAGTGAAGCCTTACAATGAAGCACTTCTTTTTGAAAAAATAGCCAGTGTACTGCATCTTGCTCCCGAATCACTTGGTATGATCCGGAAACCTGAAACAATCAATTCCATGCCCGAATCCTCATCCGGGAAACCGTATAGTCTTGACGAACTAAACAGGGTTTCCAATGGAAACACTGCTTTTGTCTCAAAAATGATTGAATCTTTCATTCATAACACCCGTTCCAACATCATCTATTTAAAGGACGAACTGGAACTGGAGCATTGGGAACATGTCGGAAAAATTGCTCATAAGATGGGACCATCGTGTTATAAATTCAAGCTCCTTGAGCTTCATGGTCTTTTGAAAGAGCTGGAATACAAGACCCTTTCTGAAAAAGATTATACTTCTGTTTCATCGATTGTTTCCCGCATTGAAGCGCTCGCCATTCCGGTTTTAACTACTCTGGAAAAAGAACTCAACC
The DNA here is from genome assembly GCA_035999585.1 of Bacteroidia bacterium. GTDB lineage: Bacteria > Bacteroidota > Bacteroidia > Palsa-965 > Palsa-965 > Palsa-965. Next base: position 1,037 of record DASYGQ010000380.1, read on the forward strand.
ATCTTCATACACCAACCAACACCGCACAATGAACACATCACAAGCACCAGCAACCGCTCCGGCGAAAGAAGAAATTCAGGAAACCACCCAGGCCGGCAAAAAAATTCTCATTGTGGATGATGATGAATTCATGCGGTTTGCCATTACACATAAACTGAGAGAAGCGGGATACCTTGTTTCTGCCGCAGCAGATGGCGGGGAAGCAATTGAACAGCTCAAAAAGGCGAGGCCTGATCTTATCCTGCTCGACCTTATGATGCCATACGTATCGGGGCCAGACTTTCTACATCTCATTAACACCCATTACAGCAGTGAGCCCAAGATACCGGTTATTATTATTTCCTCTCTGGATCAGGCTGAACTCCGGGAAGCTGGCTATAAACTCGAAGGGTATCATTTTATCCCAAAACCCCTTATTATATCCGAATTATTGCACTGGATCAAGCATTTTCTCGCATTTGGTGAAAATTGATTTTTTATCTTTGGGCTAAGCTTTACTAGTCCAAAAGGATAATTATGATCAAACCCGAAGGTTTACGGATTTTTGTTGTCGAGGATGATGAATGGTACCGCGAATTTATTGGCTATATCCTGTCGTTAAATCCGGATTATGAGATCAAAAAATTTGAAACCGGGAAAGACCTTCTGGATCATATACATGAAAATCCGGATGTGGTAACGGTGGACTATTTATTACCGGACACCGATGGCTTATCGCTTATAAAGCAAATCAAAGAGTTTAATCCGGATATTGAAACGCTTGTTATTTCCCAACAGGAAAAAGTGGGAACGGCAGTTGAACTTCTCAAGCTTGGCATTTACGATTATCTGGTAAAATCCGACGACATAAAGGAGAAGCTTCTGAATGTACTTGGGAATATCGGTAAAAGTAAAAAGCTGAAAACGCGTATTCACCGGCTCGAAGAAGAGGTCAAACAAAAATATAGTTTCCAGAATAGCCTGATCGGAAAAAGCGATGTCCTCAATAAGGTTTTTTCTTTAATTGAAAAAGCAACTCAAACAGATATCCCCGTTCTCCTGAGCGGGGAAACCGGTACAGGGAAGGAAATTGTTGCAAAAGCCATTCATTACAATTCAAAAAGAAAAAACGAGCAGCTTGTAACTGTTAACATGGCAGCCATACCCAAAGAGCTTGCTGAAAGTGAGCTATTCGGTCATGAAAAAGGAGCATTTACCGGCGCTGTTTCTGCAAGAGCAGGTAAGTTTGAACAAGCCGGCAAAGGCACTATTTTTTTGGATGAGATTGGCGAAATGGATATTAATATCCAGGCAAAACTACTTCGTGTACTGCAGGAAAAGGAATTTGTAAGGGTTGGGGGCAGTAAGCCTATTCTTTCCAATTGCAGGATTATTACCGCCACTAATAAAAATTTGCTGGAGGCCGTCAGAAAAGGCTCATTCAGAGAAGATTTGTATTATCGGATATATGGCTTGCCGCTTGAACTGCCTCCGCTAAGGCTTCGTGGAAATGATATTATTTTGCTTGCAGTTCATTTTGTTGAACAGTTTTGTAAAGACAACAGTCTGCCCAAAAAGACACTTTCCGCGGCCGCCCGTAGAAAGCTGTTGAACCATTCTTTCCCTGGAAATGTGAGAGAACTGAAGTCAGTTGTTGAACTCTCCGCAGTGATGGCAAGCGGGCCAGAAATCAGCGATGATGACATTTCAATTAATAACCATCATGACTTATCCTCGTTACTGGAGAAAGAAAAAACCATGGATGATTATATGCATGAAATCCTGAAGTTTTATTTGAAAAAATACAATGATAACGTTCAGCTGGTTTCGCAAAAGCTTAACCTTGGAAAATCCACGATTTATAAAATCATTAAGGAAAACAAAGCGTTTTTCGATCAGCCCGGATAGCCTTTATCAAGCCTGCCCTCTGGCCATCATGTAATCCTTCAATTCAGCGAAATCCGGATTCAGAAG
>DASYGQ010000383.1:0-2354 GCA_035999585.1 Bacteroidia bacterium
ATATCAGCCGGAGTATCCATAAACTCGATTTTCGGCTCCTTGTCAATGGCCTTAAAGGTATTCTTTACAAGATCAAGAAAGGTGCGTGCTTTGCCTGAACCCAGGTTATAAATACCTGAGTTTTTGCGGTGGTGCAGCAGAAAGAAGCAAACCTCCGTCACATCCTTGACATAAACGAAATCACGCAATTGCTCGCCGTCTTTATACGAAGGATTATGTGAACGAAACAATTTCATGCTTCCCTTCTCTTTCACCTGACTAAAGGCATGAAAAATAACAGAGGCCATACGGCCTTTGTGGTATTCATTGGGTCCGTAGACATTGAAAAATTTCAATCCCACCCAGAAATACGGTTGCTTCTCCTGTTTGAGTGCCCATTTGTCAAATTCGTTTTTGGAATCACCATAGGGATTAAGAGGCTTTAAAGAAGCGATATGGGCATGCGAATCGCTATAGCCATACTCACCGGCCCCATAAGTGGCTGCCGAGGAGGCATAAACCAAAGGCAGGCCGTAGTTCACACAAAGTTCCCAAACGGATTTCGTATAATTGAGATTGAGTCGATTAAACAGATCCACATTTTGTTCGGCTGTATCAGTACGGGCACCGATGTGGAAAATGAACTGTACGAATCTGTGGTTATCGTTCAGCCAGGAAAAAAAATGATCCCGCTCCACCTTTAGTGAATACTTTTTACCATCCAGATTGGCGGCTTTTGCCGTATCCGAAAAATCGTCCACCACAACGATGTCCGTATAACCTTCGGCATTCAGCTTACCTACAAGGCAGCTTCCGATGAATCCTGCAGCTCCGGTAACAACTATCATTCGCTTTTCATTTTTAGATGCGGGTGTTCAACAAAAATATCTGAGTGCATGTCACTGATAAGGTTTTGTTCCATGGCTTTATCAAAGAGGGTTTTCACCGCTTTGCGCCCCTCTTTGCCGAGATCGATTGAATAGGAATTCACATACAGATCAATATGTTTGTACATCACCTCTTCGCTCATCTCCTGAGCATTTGCTTTCACAAAACTACGGGAAGCATCGGGGTTTGCAAATGCATATTCAACACTTCTCCGAAGTACCCGGTCGAACCGCTGCAGGAGTTCTTCCGGAAAATTTCTTTTCATGACAATTCCTCCCAGCGGGATTGGCGCATGAGCAAGTTGCTCCCAGAATTCGCCAAGGTCGATAATCTTGTGAAGTCCTCTTTCCCTGTATGTAAACCGGTTCTCATGAATGATCAATCCGGCATCCACCCTGCCGTTCAAAACGGCCCCTTCAATATCCGAAAAAAGCATTTCAGTCTTATGAACGGCTCTTGGAAAAGCGAGGCTCAGCAGGAAATTGGCCGTTGTGTATTTACCCGGAATCGCTATGTGGAATCCGGCAATGCGCTCTTCACCCGCTTCCACAGGCTTTGCGCTGATCAGCAAAGGTCCAACGCCAAAGCCGAGCGCGCTTCCGGCATTCAGTAATACATAGGGATTGGTGAGATATGCAAAGGCGTGATAACTGAGCTTGGTGATATCTATGTCACCTGCAAAAGCTCTGCGATTGAGTTCTTCCACGTCGGCCATTACCACATCGAACTCAAGGCCCTCGGTATCTATCTTCTGGTGTATCAGCGCGTCAAAAATAAAACAGTCATTCGGGCAAGGGCTGAAACCAAGTGAAAGGCGGACAGGGGGGTGTTTGGCTGAATAGCTCATGAAAATGCCCGGAGAATATCCAGTATGGTTTTATTGAGGTTCCGGATGGCCAGTGGAATGTTCCAGGCTTCCCTGTTCCTGCGTTCGACATAATTGCTTACGGCCCTGATTTGAGCACCGGGTATACCAGCTCCAGCACAGGCCATCAGAAAGGCAGCACCCTCCATGCTCTCCGTTACCGGATGGCACCGGTCAAAAATTTCGGAAATTGATTTGTCATTTCCATGTACGGTATTGACAGTTATTCCATTGACTCTTGGAATGAGTTCAAGTGCCGGATTCGCCGGAAACTGGCATTCGCTTGTTACCTTCTGAACTGCTCCGAGACCCATCTCTCCGATCGGGACAAACCGATCTCCATCTTCTGCGCCCAGCTCAGAAAAACAATCATCGGTGATATGAACAACAGCCCCCAGGTCGAGGTTCCTGTTAAAGCTGCCGGCGAGTCCGGCATTGAGCGCACAGGAATATGTTGATCTTCCCATTACCCTGCCCATCTGAAATGCGGTAGAGGTCATTCCCACTCCCGTTATCAGTACATGGATAGTTAGTCCCCCAAGTGAATAGTACCGCAATTGATTTTCACTTTCGTTCTGAAAATGAAGTTCGGAAATCAGGGGATCTATTTCCATTTCCGTTG
>DASYGQ010000405.1:0-3822 GCA_035999585.1 Bacteroidia bacterium
TTTCTCTGTAAAATTGATGAACGATTTACCATCGTAGCAATAAAGCCCCTCTCCCTTTGTACCAAACCAAAGCTTGCCTGATTTATCCTGCAAGCCGCTGCCAACATTGTTATATTGGTTTGTGCCCAGTGTTTTTATAAGTTTTGGCTGTCCGGCTAATCCAGTCGCCGTGTCGGTTGGCAAGCTTGTTTTTACTTGTCCGTTACAGGAATTAAGGCCAATCAGGATCAGGAGGAATAAATATAGTTGCTTCATGGAATAAATGTAAAGGATATTGTCGTGCGATTAAAAACGAGGCCCCGGATTGGTGAAAGGATAACATTATTTAACAGAATTTGCTGGTTGCACAGGAATGCACCCTCTAACGTGGCATCAGTAATTCTTTACTCTTATTAGAACTCCGATTCAAATAACGACCAATTTTGCCGGTTTCGTCTTTCAAAACCAAACTGTCCACATCTAATTTTACAATCAGATGTTTTGTAAACGCTCCATTACATTGCATAAACAAGATGATTTAACCTGGGAATCCTGAATGAGAGTCACCAGCACAATAATGCCAACTACAACAGCAATGAATGCCAGTCAAGTAACAACAGAAAGCACCCGAATTTTGTTTTTCATTCTTTCAGCATATTTCCTTGCCGGGACTTAACAATTTGATCAATTAGTCAATCGCGGCCCATGTTTTTGAAGCGTTTTTTACATGAAGGATTGAGGCATTTTTGTCTGAGCTCCTTTGCAGCAACTAATTTGCACGAGGAGTTTAAATTTTCAGGTTAATTGAAAGCACCAGAGAATTCCAAACTGCAAAGAGCGAGTGCCGCTAGGCCCTCTACCAATTTTCCAATTTACGTAAGGGGAAAAGCCAGACCCCGCCTTTCGCGGGGATATGCCCAAATACTTAATGCCCTTATCAAAGTCCCTAACAATAGTGATTTCAAAACCAACAGAAATATCTCCTGCTGCGCTTCACCTCCCCATAACCTTATAATCCTCCGGCATCTCCAGTTTCAGCTCGGCAATTACTTTATCCATCAATGATTTATCTAAGCCTTGCTTGTTAAAAGACACAAAGTCATCTATCATCGCATCTTTAACCGGCACCTCCGGTTCCGCATTCTTATCCAGATACTGCCTGTAGATAGTAATAGCTTTGTCGTAATCGTTTGTAAATAAATAATAATGAGCCAGCTTTACTTTTGCACCGATTTCATTCGGATCGAGTTCAATGGCACGTTTTACAAAGTTCAGGGCTTCCCCGAAATGCTTGTTTTCCAGTAAGTGGCCAGCCATGCCGCTTAGTTGACCGGGATTGGCCTTTATCGTATCAGCCTTGTCAATTCTGGCAGCGGAAGGGAGTGAATTGCCATTATACTTTCGTAAAAATCCTGTTGCATTTCCATTCGCATCGGTGACAAATGTTTTCTCGCTCCCAAACTCCTGGTTAAAAAAGTCTTTCTCGGTGGAAAAATGCATTTTGCTGCTTATCCCGTCTACCCACATATAATACCCATCTTCTTTTTTGGAAATCTCAGTCAATGCGCCATCGAAAAAATAAACGCCCGGATATTTTTTCAAAATAGATTCAGGCACGGTGATTTCCGTTCTAATGACAGGGGTATAAAAATCTTTCCAGTTATATACAGTAGCAACGCTATTAATCACTTCAGGGATAATAGCGCTCTCCTCCGAGTTTAAAAATAGGACGACTCCATTGCCGCCATCCAGACTACCAATAAAATGGCCGCAAAAACCAACGTTACTTGCTCCGTGAGAAAAATATTTGATGGTTTGTTTATCATCAATCATAACTCCCAAGGCAGTTGACTTATCCATGTAGGGGGTTAGTTGGACTCTGGTCATTTCAGGCGTTAACACCTTTGATGATTTCCCCTCGTATGCCAATTGCGTTTCAATGATATAATTACACAGATCACTTGGTGTCATCCATAAACCCGCAGCAGCCTGCTCCGGGTAAACATGAAATTTATTTTCCACTTCACTGCCATCGCTATAATATCCGGTAGCGGCCAACTTTAGTTTGTTTTCGGGTGGTGGCTGGGTAAAAAAGCTATTGACCATCCCCATTGGCTTCAACACATTATCGTACATAAATTTATCGTAAGGCTGCTGCGTAACATCCATAATGATTAACTGAGAAATGATTACGCCGCCTCCTGAATATTGAGATCTTATGCCCGGCTCAAATTCAGAACGCACAGCCGGTGAATTGGCCGGTTTTTTCCCGTCCAGTATTTCCGGAACCGTTGGGATTTTCGCTTTACGGCTGTAACCCTGAAATCCATGAACTGATAATCCGGCACTGTGACTCAGCAAATTGGTGAGGGTTATTTTTTTGTTTTTGGAGAGCGAATCATACGGAAATTTCCAGGACTTCAGATAGCTATTAATGTCGGTATTCAGATCCAGCTTTTTATCCTGCGCCAATTTCAGAACACCTACCGCGTTTAATGATTTACTGATGGAGCCCGGTTCAAACAAAGTGGCCGTGGTTACCGGTCGTTTTTCCTTCTCATCAGCCCAGCCATAACCTTTGGCCCAGACCACCTTATAATTGCTTACCACAGCAATGCTTAAGCCCTTTATCTTAAGAGAGGCCATGCGCTTTTCAATGTTGTCTGTCTTGCCATTAATCTTTACACGGCCCACTAAATTATTTTCAACCTGTTTGATTTGTTCTTCAACCTCTTTTGAATAGGTTGTTTGTCCCACCAGTTGGCTAACATAGAACCAAAGGGCAATGAACAGTACCAGGTATTTTGTTTTATTTCTCATGAAATATATGTTTGATTCGTTTGTGAGCCATGTCCCTCATTGGGTGGAGCCCCTAATGTAGTCCATTTCATGTATGTTTCCGGATTTACTGAAACAAATCTATCCTATGACGTGGATTTGATCCGATTGCATAGCAACAGATTTGCGCAAAACCAGTCTCTTCCGCACCGACCCATTCGCATTCCATACATCATTTCCCGCAGTTCACTCAATGAGGCCCGCAATCTGCTAAATGCTGTTTTTAAGAGTTCGATTAATCTATACTTTCGGCACGTCTTCTTCATTCACGCAAGCCGGCACAAACCCAATCCAACACAACCCAAAAACCAAACAAATGAAAGTATTCACGACAAGATTTGCATTTATGATCATGGCAGGTTTAGCTATCGCTTCCTGCAAAAAGAGCACAGTCGCCACACCAACTCCTGCCCCGGCTACCACGAGTACCACTCCGTCTTTTGTGGCGACCGTTTCAGGTACCGCCTATACCTTTACAGGAACAGCAGCCATTCCTTCTTCCGGCAACAGTGTCGGCATCTCCGGAGTGAACATGAGCTCTTACACAATCATGATCAACGATTTGAACCCGGTGGTCGGAACCGTGGCGATGAATATGACTAGCGGCGTCCAGGGGAGCATTACTCAAATCTCAACGAGTAAACAATGGTCAACCGGACTGGATAACACCCACACCGGCACGCTTACGCTGACAACCTTTGACCGCACCAAGAAAACATGTTCCGGAACCTTTTCTTTTTCCGCACTGGAATCACCAGGCACAGGCTCTTCCTCGATCACTATAACGAATGGCTCGTTTTCAAATATCAAATGGAACTAATAAAGCCTTCCGGAACAGGTCATTCCTGTCAATGAAGTTTAGAAAGAAGCCCGGGAATTCCGGGCTTTTTTATTGGTGGATTGGTTCCACCTGTTTATATAATCTGGAGGAAATGAATTAGATTTGAATACACTACTGTTAGCATCAATGAAATTAAGAGTTTTAAGTATTTGGGCATGTCCCCG
>DASYGQ010000037.1:0-10998 GCA_035999585.1 Bacteroidia bacterium
CGAATGAACCATTTGGAGTTTTTTGAAACTATGATATGTTTTTTTATTTAAATAAAATGTTGAGCGAATAAACAAGATGCCTATGAAAATGAACAAAGTGATGGCAGGCTATCACCTGCTGATGATTCTTTCGCAGATTGACGGCAACGTTTCACCCGAAGAGGGCAAAGTAGTGGTGAAATACCTTCATGACACATTTCCTTTTCGGCTTAATCTTGATAATGAAATCGAGATTCTGAGTAATCTCGAGCCGGACGATTATGCCAGCCATTTCAATAAGTGTATGGATGATTTCTATGAGGATTCCACGTATGAAGAGCGGATCAGTTTTTTGAATTTTGCCGCCCGTCTTGTTGGTGCTGATGCGGAAGTAACTCCAGAGGAAAACAAGTATCTGCATCAGCTCTTTGATGCCTGGGATTCAGAAAACGCTGAATAATTTGTTTTCTAGCCGCCAATCAGTTTTTTGATCTCATTAAGCTTCATCAGTGCTTCAATCGGGGTAAGGATATTGATATCTGTTTTCTGAATTTCCTCTTTGATTTGTTCAAGCACAGGGTCGTTCAATTGGAAAAAACTGAGCTGAAAATCATCCTTACCTGTTTTTTGTTTTGAATTCAGGGATGGAGAGAATGTTTCTTTGTCAGTGTTCTTATCTGTTTTTTGCTCACTTGGATTTTGAGGATTTAGTTCTGTGCCGCTGTGTGAAGCTTCCAGATGAACCAGGATTTCATTTGCACGGTTTAGCACTTTTACGGGCATGCCGGCCATTTTAGCTACATGAATACCAAAGCTGTGTGCGCTTCCTCCTGGAACCAGTTTGCGCATGAACAACACTTTATTTCCGGCTTCCTTTACGGAAACATTGAAGTTCTTTACACGCTTCATGGTTTCTGCCAGGTCATTGAGCTCGTGATAGTGAGTAGCAAAGAGTGTCTTGGCTTTCGCGCTGGGATGTTCATGCAGGTATTCAACGATGGCCCAGGCGATGCTGATTCCATCGTAAGTGCTCGTACCCCGGCCTATTTCATCAAGCAGGATGAGGCTCCGGTCTGATACATTGTTGAGAATGCTCGCTGTCTCATTCATCTCAACCATAAATGTGGATTCGCCGGATGAGATATTGTCCGAGGCACCGACACGTGTAAAGATTTTGTCTACCAGGCCGATTTCTGCATGTTTGGCGGGCACAAAAGATCCCATCTGTGCCATGAGTACGATCAAGGCTGTTTGCCGCAGCAAAGCCGATTTACCCGACATGTTGGGCCCGGTAATGATGATGATCTGTTGAAGGTCCCGATCCAGATACACATCGTTGGATACATATTCTTCGCCAAGCGGGAGTTGTTTTTCGATGACCGGGTGACGTCCGTCTTTAATATCGAGGGCATGGCCTTCGTTGAGATGAGGTCTGACATAATTGTTTTTGACTGCCACTGAAGAAAACGAAAGGAGGCAGTCCAGTCTCGCAATAAGTGATGCATTGAGTTGAACCGGTGCAATGTAATCTGTCAGCCACAGAACCAGTTCATTGAACAGACGGGCTTCCAGGGCCTGAATTTTTTCTTCAGCTCCCAGGATTTTATCTTCATACTCTTTCAGTTCCGGGGTAATATAACGCTCGGCATTGGTGAGCGTTTGTTTGCGCATCCATTCTGGCGGTACTTTGTCTTTATGCGAATTGGTTACTTCCAGATAATAGCCAAATACATTATTGAACGCAATCTTGAGTGAGGGAATACCTGTTTTTTCGGACTCCCGCTGTTGGATTCGGAGAAGAAAATCTTTTCCGGAATAAGAAATTGCCCGCAATTCATCCAGCTCGGCATTGACACCTGTGGCGATGACGTTGCCTTTGATAAGCAGAAAAGGCGGATCAGCCTGCAGTTCTTTTTCAATCCGGTCAATAACACTTTTGCAGGGGTTCAGCTGTTCCGCTATTTTAACAAGAGCGGGATTGGTTGTTTGTTCAAGCAGATCACGGATAGGCCCTGCGGCGCTCAATGCACGCTTGAGTTGTACTGTTTCTTTTGGTGAAATTCGGCCGGTAGCCACTTTTGATATGATACGCTCAAGGTCTCCTGTTTCACGGATAAGGTCAAGGATATTATCGGCAAGCTCCTGGGTTTTCAAAAAATAATCCACACAATCGAGGCGTTCATCAATGGGAGATTTGTCCTTCAGCGGTAAAGCCATCCATCTTTTCAATAAACGGGATCCCATGGGAGAAACAGTGGCATCCATGACATTTATTAAAGTATTGGCATTTTCATTATAAGACCCGAATAGTTCGAGGTTACGGATCGTGAATCGGTCAAGCCAGACATACTTTTCCTCCTCAATGCGGGAAAGTGTGTTGATGTGCCTGACTTTGTCGTGCTGTGTATCGGCCAGATAATGAAGAGCGGACCCAGCGGCAATGATTCCACAGTCGAGATCCTCTATTCCAAAACCTTTCAGTGATTTGGTGCCAAAATGTTTGAGGAGGGATTCGGTACCGAATTCAGGTGTGAAAGCCCAATCATCCAGTCCATAGATATAGAATTTATCGCCAAAGTATTCCAGGAAAAGTTTCTTTGTGCTTTTCTGATAAAGGATTTCGGTGGGTCTGAAACCTTGCAGAAGCTTATCGATATAATCGGGTTTTCCCTGCGCCACCAGAAATTCTCCGGTTGATACATCCAGGAAGCTGACTCCGCAGATGGCTTGTGATCCTTTTGAGAGGGCAGGGCTTAAATGAACACTTGCGAGAAAATTATTACTGCGGTGATCCAGGGTTTTATCGTTATAGGAAACACCGGGTGTTACAAGTTCAGTCACACCCCGTTTAACAATTGTTTTCGTAAGTTTCGGATTCTCAAGCTGATCACAAATGGCCACTCTCTGTCCAGCCCTTACAAGTTTTGGAAGGTAAGTGTCGAGTGAATGATGCGGGAAGCCGGCGAGTTCTATAAATCTGGCCGAGCCATTTGCCCTTTTGGTGAGTACAATGCCAAGAATGCCTGCAGCCTTAACAGCATCAGAACCAAATGTCTCATAGAAGTCGCCCACCCTGAATAGCAATAATGCATCCGGATGGCGTGTTTTAATCTGATTGTATTGCTTCATAAGGGGTGTTTCCACCTCTTCTGCCGTATTTTTTACCGAAGTTCCGTTTTTGGCCATTGCCGTAAAAATACAAAGGATGGCCAAACACAGCCTGATTTACTGCCGATTGTTGAAAAATACCGGAGAAATCAGGCTTGGGAAGCTCATTCAAAATAAATGATGAAAAACATTTGGAAATTAATTAAACGTTTGTTTAACTTTGTGCCCTCGATAAAGGAAACAAATGAGCACCGATAAACGCGAACATATTCTGGATACTGCCCAGGAACTTTTCAGCCAGCATGGCTTTGAAGGAACCTCCGTCAGAGTCCTTGCCAATGCAGCCGGTGTGAATGTGGCTATGATTTCTTATTACTTCGGCTCCAAAGAAAAGCTATTCCAGGCAATGATCGAGAGAAGAGCAGGGGCAACGCTAATGACTTTGAAGTTTATTCTTGCGAATGAGGCTGATTCATGGAAAAAAATGGAAATGGTAATCGAGCACTATATCGATAAGATGTTCTCGAATATGAGCTTTCAGCGCATTATGTACCGGGAGCTTTCCCTGGAGCAGCGAAACTGGCTTTCATCTGCAATTATTGATATTGTTCATCAGAATTTCAAAGCCATGGTCAGTATCATTGAAGAGGGGCAAAGGAAGAAGTCATTCCGGAAAGTGGATCCCGAACTGACCATTGCCACACTTATTGGTACAATATCAAAAATCACTCTTTCCTCTGAATTGTCTTGCAAACTTCTTGGTGACATCAATCCAAAGGCGTCGATTGGTGATGAAACTCATAAGAAGCGGATTAAAAAACATATGCATGACTTGTTGAAAGCGCATTTACTTATTCCAAAGAAATAATAAATCAGTCTGGAAATTAAACAAACGTTTGTATCTATGTATTATTTGAAAAGTAAACTCTTCTTTTTGTTTCTTCTGGCTCCGGTTTTTATTCATGCACAGGGAACCAGGAAGTTAAAGCTCGACGAAGCACTCAAGATGGGTCTTGAACAAAGCCGCTCATTAAAGCTTTCGCAAAGCAAAATGGCTTTGATGGACGCAAAATACGTGGAACTGAAAGACATGGCCCTGCCTTCGGTTCAGTTGTCAGCAAGTTATTACCGTCTGAGCGACAATGTGCCCGCATTTACTTTTCAGATGGCACCTCATACAGAGCCCATCACACTCTTTCCAATTATCCTGAACAATTATGCAACACGGGCTTCTGTCAGTGAACCTGTTTTTACCGGTTTCAAGCTTAAAAATGGAATACTTTCACAGCAATACCTGCTTGAAGCCTCTAAGATGGATTTTGAAAAAGACAAATCCGAAATCAGCAACAATATCGTGAACGCCTATTACAATCTGTATAAAGTTCAGATTTCAAAAAAGCTGATCCAGGAAAGCCTTAAAGATGCCGATGAGCGGCTGAAGGTTGTTAGAAATTTGGAACAGCAGGGGCTGGCTATTCACAATGACGTTCTTCGTGTTGAGCTTCAGCGTTCCAATATCGAGTTGTCGGAAGTGGATGCAAACAATAATTTGGAAGTCGCTAATTATAATTTTGGAGTACTGACCGGCTTGCCTGACGGAACAATTGTTGAAATTGATTCGGTAGACCTTTTTAAGGCGAAAGATTTCAAGTCTTTTCCTGACTATCTGAAGACCTCCCTTGATAAAAGAAGTGATCTGAAAGCTGCCGATATGCGCAGAAAGGCTGCAGAATCAAACCTGAAGGTGGCACGGGGAAGTTTCTTCCCAAATCTGAGTGTAGGAGCAAACTATTATTATTCCGATCCTAACCCCCGGTATGTGCCTCCTGTGGATGCTTTTCATTCAACCTGGGATGTAGGATTGAGTCTGAACTGGAACCTGACATCGCTTTATACTACCCATCATCAGGAGTCCGAAGCCCAGACAGTGATCCTGCAGAATACCATTGCAAGTGATCAGATTTCTGATGCGATCCGTATGGAGGTCAATCAGGACTATGTAAACTATGAGCAAAGCCTCAAGAAAATTGATATCGCACAGCGTTCTGTCAGTCAGGCGGAGGAGAACTACCGGACGATGTTGTCGAAATACAACAACAGCACCGCACTTCTCAGTGAATTACTGGATGCCGATGTTCTGAAGCTTCAGGCGAAACTAAATCTCACGTTTGCCAAAGCAGATGCTGAAATAGCCTATAATCACCTTCTTAAATCAACTGGAACCAATTAATCATTCAAGCATAGAAAACTCAGACCGATGACTAAAGAACCTAAAAAGAAAACGAAAACACTCCCCATTATTTTGCTCAGCATCGTTGCTATTGGTGCGTTTTTTGGAATTAAAGCCTATATCTTTTCAATGCATCATGTTGAAACAGATGATGCTCAGCTGGAAGCCAATATCAGTCCGGTTCTTCCTCGTGTTTCGGGTTATGTAAACGAAATCCGGTTTGAAGATAACCAGCGAGTTAAGAAAGGCGAACTTTTGCTTAGTCTGGATGACCGCGACCTGAAAATAAAAGTGGATCAGGCCAAGGCTGCCATAGAAAGCGCCAATGCAGCAGTTGCGTTTGCAAAAGCAAACTATGCTTCTGCGCAAGCCTCCTCCGAAGCCATAAAGGCAAACAAAGAAGCCGCTCTTATTCGTATTCGTAAGGCAACACAGGATTATGCACGTTACGAAAAATTGCTGGCCGAAAAATCGATTACGCAACAGGCTTTTGACGCAGCCCAGGCTGAAAAGGAAACGGCTGAAGCACAGCTTGCCCAACTCAAGAAACAGGAAGATGCTTCTGATATGCAGGCCGCCGGAATGGCTGAACAGGTGAAAGTAGCCGAAGCTGCTGTAAAACAAAGACAGACGGAACTTGATTTTGCGATGCTGCAATTATCTTATGCTTCTATTCTGGCTCCGCAGACGGGAACAGTCTCCAAAAAGAATGTGCAGGCAGGGCAATACGTTCAGGCCGGGCAGCCTCTTTTTACAGTGGTAAATGATTCGGATATCTGGGTTGTAGCTAATTTTAAAGAAACTCAGGTGGGGGCCATGAAAGTGGGAACAGCTGTTGATGTGGTCATCGACGCCTTCAAAAACAAGCCACTCAAGGCTTATATCAGCTCATTCTCTCCAGCCACAGGTGCACGCTTTTCACTGTTACCTCCTGATAATGCAACGGGAAATTTCGTGAAGGTTGTGCAACGCGTGCCGGTAAAAATCAAATTGAAAGCGGATGCGGAAATGCTCAAGTTGTTACGGCCGGGGCTTAGTGCCAGCGTGACTGTGAATATAGATGAGATGGCCGATGTGAAAGAGAATACTTCATCCAGTTCAAAATAAAGCAGGACTTGAGCGACATGCACCCTACAGGGTTTAAAAAATGGATCATTGTGATCACGGTTGTAATCGCCTCCCTTCTGGAGATGATCGATACAACAGTTGTGAACGTGTCTCTGACCGACATTATGGGTAATCTCGGAGCCACCCTCGAAGATGTTGCCTGGGTGATCACTGCTTATGCTGTGGCCAATGTAATTATACTTCCGATGACCGGCTGGCTCAGTTCCAAATTCGGCCGGCGGAATTATTTTGTATTCTCTATTTTGCTGTTTACCGTAGCGTCTTTCTTCTGTGGAAATGCGCATTCGATATGGGAGCTTGTTGTTTTCCGCTTTATCCAGGGAATTGGAGGCGGAGCCCTGCTTTCCACCTCCCAGTCTATTCTTTTTGAAACATTCAAACCGGAAGAAAGAGGAATGGCAACGGCAATTTTCGGGCTTGGTGTTGTAATTGGTCCGACATTCGGACCTACTATTGGTGGATTTATAACCGATCATTATTCATGGCCCTGGATTTTTTACGTAAACCTTCCCCTTGGAATACTTGCTGCGATGCTCTCCCTCACCTTCATCAAGGAGTCGGTTGACCGAAAAGTAATTGACCGGGTCGACTGGTGGGGAATAGGGCTTCTGATCGTAGGGATTGGTGCGCTGCAGATCGTCCTGGAAAGAGGTGAAACGGAGGACTGGTTTGATACCACATATATTGTCATTCTGTCTGTGGTTTCTGTTTTCGCCTTGCTGATCTTTGTCTGGCGAGAACTATCCATCGATTACCCGGTAGTGGATTTTCGGATTATGAAGGATAAATCCTTTTCATTCGGATTGGTGTTCTCATTCATTCTTGGATTCGGATTGTTCGCATCCGTATTTGTATTTCCAATCTTTTGTCAGAATTTGCTTGGTTTTACAGCCCAGCAAACAGGAGAATTAATGATTCCATCCGGCTTGGTCACTATTATCGTGATGCCTCTGGTTGGAAATCTCCTTAAAAAGAATTTCCCTCCGCAGGTAATGGCGGTCGTCGGTTTTGCGATTTTCTTTTTGTTTACCCAAATGTTGTCGCATTCGACATTGGTTTCTGGGGAAAGTGATTTCTTTTTGCCATTACTCATGCGTGGAATAGGAATGGGTTGCCTTTTCGTGCCTCTAACCGCGATGGGTTTATCGGGACTGAAGGGGAAGGACATGGCTCAGGGTGTTGGACTAAACAATATGATACGTCAGTTGGGTGGTTCATTTGGGGTAGCGCTGATGACCACTTTTATTCATAACCGGATGGCCCTTCACAGGGTTAACCTGATAAGTCACATCAATGTATATGAAACGGCTACCCAGGATCGCCTCAACATATTAAGTCAGGGATTCCTGTCACGGGGAAGCACTCCCGCCGCTGCAGGCCAAATGGCAAATGCTGCCATGGAGGGAACAGTCATCAGGCAAAGTATGCTCATGTCTTACATGGATTGTTTCTGGATCATTGGCATCTTCTTTTTGTTTTGCATTCCACTGATTCTATTTCAGAAAAAAAGCAAAAATGCAATTGTCTCTATGGAAGGAGTCCATTGAGAATCTCCTTCTGAACAAATACCTTAATTCCCTGTGGCAGAAGCTTCAGGGAATTATTTTTTATCCAATAATCAGACTGCTTTGATTCTCGGATTTTACTATCTTTGATTACATGTTTTTGCTTTTGGCAAAACACCCAGCTACTCAGATTCTTTCATCGCTTTTTCGGATCGCAATCAGATGTAAAATGTGATTATATTTAGCGCAAGAATGGAGTTTAACTTTTACCGGCTTAGAACAGTACGAAAAATATTATTGACAGCATGAGTTTAATGAAAGCCATTGTATTAAGCGTAATGGTAGGCTTGTTTACATGGAACACCGGAATGGCCGCCGGAGTTTTTGAAGATCCTCTTTTAAAGGCGCGCATTCCGGTGTCTGCCAAAGAAAGAGAGCTCTTGTACAAAACAAGCTCCACAACCTATTATCCGAACATCGTAGCTCGGTTCGGACTGCTTTCCACCGATCTGATGCTTTTTAACCAGAATATACAGGCCGAATTTGGCAGGTCATTCAATTATAACATACCTTTTGGAGGCATATCTTATTATTTTCCTGTTAAGATCCGGAAAATAGGGTCTTTTGATGTAAATGTTGATTACAGTTATTTTCTGCATCAGGATCTGAAAAATACAAACCTGCAGGAAGGAGAATTATGGGGCTTTGCGGCAGGTTTTGGAGTCGGCAGAGATGTGTTCCCTTCCAACAAACATTTTGATCTGATCATCAGCTCCGGAATTCAGTTTGGACGCCTCCGTTATCGATTCTCTAACTATGCAACCTATGCAGGTTCGGGCACCAACGACATCAATACCAAAAATTTCCTCTGCCCTCAATTGACGATCTATCCGAGATGGGTCAGAGGTTATCTTGTGATTGGTTTCAGAGCCAGCTATAAATTGGATTTACTTGCAAATACCTGGGAAGGGACGCCCATTTCCGCTCAGCTGGGAACAAGTTCCGCTACAGGCTGGACGGCGGAAGCTGTTATCGGCATGCAACTTGGAATTTACCGTTGAAAACACGAGCTATTAGAAATCAGATACGATGAAAAAATACTTTCTGGGATTAGCCCTTGCATTTGGATTCGGCAGCTCTTTTGCCGGTAACTCAATCACTGACTGTGATGATAATGGTTCACAAGTGGGTTCAAAGGCCTCTAATCATTTGATGTATAAAACAGGTGCTTCCTCTTATGATGCCAGCCTTGTTTTTAGAATTGGAATCATGTCTTGTGACATACAGCATGTCAATGACCTGGCTCAAAGTACATATGGGAAGCAGTTCAGCTATAATCTGCCTCTTGCAGGTATCTCCTATTACCGCCCATTACCTATTAGAGGACATGGAGCAGTTGACCTGAATATTGATTACAGTTATCTGATACCGCAAACACTATCCGCCGGTACGGCTTACAGCAATCGCCTCACTGGTTTCTCTGCAGCCTTGGGGGCCGGAACTGATTTGTTTCCGAAAAACAAAGGCTTTGACCTCATAATCAGTGCTGGATTCCAGGGTGGACGATTGAAATACAAAACTGTTTACGGAAGTTCAACCGTGCCCGACCAATCGAATTATAAATACTTTTTTGCTCCTCAATTGGTTTTATACCCGCGTTTCATATTCGGCTCCCTATCCCTCGGTTTAAGAGCAAGCTATCATTTTGATGTGCTTGGCGGAGCCTGGAATGGTCCTAATCCTACCGCATTGGCCTTGAGTCCAAGTCAGGCTACAGGATATGCCCTGGAGCTCGCTGTGGCTTATATGTTTGGCCATTAAGATTCAACCTCTTTTCTGATTTAGTCAAAGCTTCGAAGAATCATTCGTTCGGGTGTGCGAGCGCATTGAATTCATGATCTCATTTTTATACGTCTGAAAACCGACTTCGATTTCCAAAAGAAACGGCTGAACCTGTGTATCATAAAAGAAGCTACTTTTGATGCAAATAATGTGAAAATGAAAATAACAATTGTAGGTTGCGGCAATATGGGATTGGTTTATGCCCGCGCTTTTTTGCGATACAATATAGTATCACCATCCGATCTGCTGCTGGTTGAAAAAAATGAAACACGCAAAAATGAGCTGCGGGAACTCAACCTGGGTTCCGTGGTTACACCTGCGGATACAGCAATCAAAGGCAGTGACATTATTATCATTGCTGTTAAACCTCAGGATTTTAGAGAGCTGGCACCTGCCTTAAGCTCCGTTTTGGGAAAGGATACTATTTTGTTGAGCATCATGGCAGGAATTAAGATAACTGTGCTGAGGGACCTGCTTGGGCATGAACAAATCGTAAGAGCAATGCCTAACTCACCTGTTGAAATAGGGATGGGAGTGACAGGCTTCAGTGCAAACACGGGTTTAAGTCTTGAACAAATCAGGAAGGTGGAAAACCTGCTCGCGACTACAGGTCGTACTGTTTATTTTGAAAACGAAGAAATGCTGGACGCTGTGACAGCTCTTAGTGGCAGCGGGCCGGCTTATTTCTTTTATGTGGTTAAGTCAATGGTGGAGGCTGGAATGAAAATGGGAATGGAAGAAGCTGTTGCAAGTATGCTTGTCAAGCAGACCATGCTGGGTGCTTTTCATCTCATAAACAACGCCAATAAGTCGCTTGATGAGCTTATCCGAACTGTTGCGTCCAAAGGTGGAACTACTGAAGCGGCTTTTGAAGTATTCAATAACAACCGGGTTGCTGAAAACCTCGCTTCGGGGATACTTGCTGCTGAAATAAGGGCAAAACAATTGTCTTCCGGGTCCTAAGCTGTATTCTTATGCTCTAATAATTCGGAATGTAATTCTGTGAAATGACTTATTTTTGAAATAAACAACAATATTTACCATTATTAATCATAATAATAAAATTATATTTTGTTATCCGGAGTTCTTGATTTACTTTTGAATCCATGAAAACAAGTGTAAGCATGACCTTCTTTTATTTCTTCTTCTACGGGAACCTCCCCGGGAGCTGAAATGTTTTTACATAAAACGAAAAGCGTCCCGGAT
>DASYGQ010000050.1:0-5324 GCA_035999585.1 Bacteroidia bacterium
GTATATTCGCGAAGTATACAGCAAATGCAAAAATGTATCTATAGATTACGGTGTGATGGAAAAGGCGGAAAATGTATACGTTCGTTCATCCATTATTGGATGGAGTGATCTGGGCACCTGGGGTTCCCTTTATGACCACATTAAGAAAAATGAGCATGCCAATGCGATTGTCGGTAAGAATGTGATGATGTATGATTCCAAAAACTGTATTGTAAATGTGCCCAAAGACAAGCTTGTGGTCATCGAGGGTCTGGATGGTTATATTGTGGCGGAATCCGACGGTATTCTGCTGATTTGCAAAAAGCAGGATGAGCAGCAGATCCGGAACATTGTCAATGATGTAAAGGTGAAGCGGGGTGACAAATTCGTTTAGGCTCCTGAACTCTTCTATTCCTGTGCTAATATCTTTTGTTTTTCTCTCCCCGGTAAGCTCCTGAGAAAAATAATTCTACCCGGATTCCATAGACTGCCTGTAAGTAGTTGAAATCACCGAAGACAGATAAACCAAGTCCGAGATCATAGGCTGGCTTGAAAATATATTGAGCCTCGGCATACCCTCCAAAAGCTGTATAGATATAACTGTTGTATACTCCGTTTGAATAAGGAAAGCCCCAGGAATAGGAAGGGCCAGCTGACACAAATATATTGCGGGTTTCAGTTTCCCATCGTTTGCCGTAACAGAAGTGTGCATTGTAATTGTTAAAGCTTAAGAAACGATCTCCGCTGAGAAAGGTGCCGAGCTGGAAATAACTGTCACGTATGTGAAAATGCAAATCAACATCAAGGATGGTTTGCGTGAAAGGCAGCCGAGTATTGAGTCCTTCTCCCAGTCCAACGTTCATCCAGTTGTTGTAAACCCGGAATCTTTTGCCCTTGATGACAATCTCCTTCTTTGAATTGAAGGTTGTATCCGTTTGCGCAGCCAGACTGGAGCAAACAAAGGCCAAACATAGAAAAATAAGCCCTCTTTTCATTATTATATTTTCCGGTAAAAGCAATCCCCCTTACAAACGGCAAGGGGGACGCTTTTGATTTCTAAAATTAACAAAAAAACAAGATCGTTGCAATTCCCTTATTTCATGGAACCTGTCATGTCTTCAGGTTTGACCCAGGCATCAAACTGTTCGTTGGTGACAAGGCCGAGCGATAAGGCGGCTTCTCTCAGGGTTTTATTTTCCTTATGCGCCGTTTTTGCAATTTTTGCTGCATTTTCATACCCGATATGAGTATTCAGGGCAGTCACAAGCATGAGTGAATTTTCGAGGTGTTGTTTCAGAACCGGCAGATTTGGCTCTATACCTACAGCACAGTTGTCATTGAAAGATATACAGGCTTCGCCGATGAGCCGTGCCGATTGCAATACATTGGCTGCAATCACCGGCTTGAATACATTCAGTTCAAAATGACCCATGGATCCTCCGATGGAAACGGCTACATCATTTCCAATGACCTGAGCACAAACCATCGTAAGCGCTTCGGGTTGGGTGGGATTCACTTTTCCGGGCATGATAGACGAGCCGGGTTCATTGTCAGGAATGATGATTTCTCCGATACCGCAGCGTGGGCCGGAGCTCAGCATGCGAATATCGTTAGCCACTTTCATCAGTGATACAGCTGCACGTTTGAGAGCTCCGGAGAGTTCAACCATCGCATCGTGAGCAGCAAGGGCTTCAAATTTATTGGGAGCTGTTATGAAAGGATAACCGGTGAACTGAGCGATTTTTTTTGCTACCAGAACATCATAGCCTTTGGGTGTGTTGAGCCCGGTACCAACGGCGGTGCCGCCAAGTGCAAGTTCACGAACCATTTCCAGGGCGTTGTTGATAGCCCTTATGCTGTTGGTAATCTGTTGTGCATACCCGGAAAACTCCTGGCCAAGGGTAAGCGGTGTGGCATCCATAAAATGGGTGCGTCCGGTCTTGACAATATCCTTGAATGCATTTGTTTTTTTCAGAAGGGTATCTCGCAGCTTTGTCAGTCCGGGCAGTGTGATGTCAGTCACCTGCTTATAGGCTGCAATATGCATAGCTGTTGGAAAGGTATCGTTCGATGATTGTGATTTGTTCACATCGTCATTCGGGTGCAATGCCTTTTTTTCGTCGTGAAGTTGCCCGCCCTGCATGACATGAGCACGATAGGCAATCACTTCATTGGCATTCATATTGCTTTGTGTGCCTGATCCGGTTTGCCAGATCACAAGGGGGAACTGATCATCAAGTTTACCGGCAACAATTTCATCACAGGCTTTTGAAATAAGGTCTCTTTTCTCTGCGCTGAGTACACCCAGTTCAAAATTGGCATGTGCAGCGGCTTTTTTCAGGTAGCCGAATGCGTAAATGATTTCCTTGGGCATGCTGCCTTCCGGACCAATTTTGAAATTATTGCGTGAGCGTTCAGTTTGAGCGCCCCAGTATTTATCGGCAGGGACTTTCACCTCACCCATGGTATCTTTTTCGATACGGAAATTGTTTGCTGTCGTGTTCATCGGAAAACGGTTTAGAATATCGTCTTTACTTACCAGCCCAGTACCCAGGCAAAAATCAAAGGAGCAACAATGGTTGCGTCTGATTCAACAATAAATTTTGGTGTGTTGACGTCGAGTTTTCCCCATGTGATCTTTTCATTGGGGACAGCACCTGAATAGGAACCATAGCTGGTTGTGGAATCAGAGATCTGGCAGAAATAAGACCAGAAAGGAACATCGTGCCATTCCAGATCCTGATACATCATGGGTACCACGCATATCGGGAAATCACCGGCGATGCCTCCTCCGATTTGGAAGAAGCCCACGCCTTTTCCGGAAGAATTTTTGCGGTACCAGTCCGACAGCCATACCATATATTCAATGCCTGATTTCATGGTAGAGGCTTTCAGTTCTCCTTTGATGCAATAGGATGCAAAAATATTTCCCATCGTTGAATCCTCCCAGCCTGGCACAACAATCGGAATGTTTTTTTCCGCGGCTGCGAGCATCCAGGAATCCTTCGGGTCAATTTCATAGTACTGTTTCAGTTCGCCTGATAACAATATTTTGTACATAAATTCATGAGGAAAAAAGCGATCTCCTTTTGTTTCGGCATCTTTCCATATTTTATGGATATGCTTTTGAAGCCGGCGGAAAGCCTCTTCTTCCGGAATGCAGGTGTCTGTGACACGGTTATAATGATGTTCAAGCAAGTCCCATTCATCCTGGGGGCTCAGGTCACGGTAATTCGGCACCCTTTTGTAATGTGAATGGGCCACCAGGTTCATGATATCTTCTTCGAGGTTGGCACCGGTACAGGAGATGATATCCACTTTTCCCTGACGGATCATTTCGGCAAATGATTTTCCAAGTTCTGCAGTACTCATGGCTCCGGCCAGGGTAACCATCATTTTTCCACCTGCTGTCAGATGGGCTTCGTAGCCTTTTGCAGCATCTACCAATGCCGCTGCGTTAAAATGTTTGTAATGCTTTTCAACAAACTGAGAAACAGGTCCTTTTGTCATTATCGGAAATTATTTAGATTTTCATTTTTGCCATGCAAAAGTAAAATTTTTTCAGCACACATGCCCCTGATTCAGCCATTTAAAACCATAGGTATGACCCTTCCAGCCCGTCGTCCCCATTTTTATTCAAAATGGAATGATTCAAAGGATAAGGAGCCTAAAGTGCGACAGGAATTTGGCTCATATGACGCTTCTTTTTATTTTTGCCGACATATTTAGATTGTCTGTCGATTAAAAGGCAAAAAAAGCGTTGTGAATCGTTAATCTTGAACCCCATTCATCATAATTAGATTTGATTTTCATTCAATAAATCCTGAAATGAAGATACCAGAAAATGCCCAGATCATTAATTTCCCCGGAAGCATCATGTGGTTTGATGAAAAAGGGATCGTATGCTCCTTGTCGAAGCAAATGGAAGCTCCCATGAATTTCGATGAGGTTGTCAAAACGGTGGAGGCATTTAAGAAAATGCTCGGAGGGAAAAAGGTAAATATATTGCTGGACATTACCGAGAGTTCTCCTTCGGATAAGAAAACGAGAGATTACATGGCTGTTGAAATGCCCATTTTTACGAAAAGCCTGGCCCTGGTTTCTACCTCTCCGCTGGGGCGCATGATGGCTAATCTTTTTTTCGGCCTGAAACCACCACCATACCCCGCGAAGATATTTTCGACAGAAGAAGAGGCGCGCGAATGGATCGCAAAATTGGGATGATGTCCTTTCTGGCAGTTTTGATGGTAAAATGAAAACTAAGCAGTTTCAGGAGGCTATTTAATTTATGGAAGAGGCATTGAAATATGGCAATGATGAACGTGTGGAGTTAATCCTCCGGACGCTGGTGCGTTTTGCCAGACAGGATTTTGACGCATTGCTTCCTGTTTCTGGAAAAGGGGATGAGCTGGATGCTATTCTGGTGGGGTTAAATACCGTAGGGGAAGAAATGATTGCTTCAGGCAAGGCATCTAAAGATTACAATTCAAGGATCAATAATCTCATGGAAGCGCTCCTGAGGTATACGGTAATGGATTTTGAGGAGAAGGCCACGATCAGTCCTGTCGGCGATGAACTGGATGCCATTTCTCTTGGATTGAATACGATGGCCGAAGAGCTGGAAGCTTCCCGGATTCAGGAGGAAAAGAACTTCAGGGTACTCAAGGAAAGCGAAGAAAGGTTCCGATTGCTTGTTGAGAATGTGAAAGATTACGCCATTTTTATGATCAATGCCGAGGGATATGTGAAGAGCTGGAACAAAGGAGCTGCTTTCATGAAGGGTTATACCGCCAATGAAATTATTGGCAAGCATATCTCGACTTTTTATACCCAGGAGGAAATTGAAAGAGGAGATCCGATGGAAAATCTGAGGAAAGCAAAAGAATTCGGAAGGTATGAAAGTGAAGCCTGGCGTATGCGTAAGGACGGTTCACTTTTTTTCGCTGATGTTATTTTAACACCTGTATATGATGATGCAGGTGTGCTTCAGGGGTTTTCAAAGATTACGCGTGATATCACAGAGCGTAAGAAATATGAGGAAAAGGTTCTGAAGCTCAACCAGGATCTGGAGTTTAACCTGACCCAGCTGGAAGCTGTCAACAAAGAACTGGAAGCATTCAGCTATTCGGTGTCTCACGATTTGAGAACACCCCTGCGTGCCATTCATTCCTATACTCAGATCCTGGCCACCGAATATGTAAGCAAACTGGATAAAGAGGCCATTGACATGATGAAATCTGTCATGAGCAATGCAAAAAGGATGGGTGAGCTCATCGACGATCTGCTTTCTTTTTCGCGCATAGGAAGAAAGGAAGTGCAGAAATCGGATATTGATATGCATGCTC
>DASYGQ010000070.1:0-12810 GCA_035999585.1 Bacteroidia bacterium
TTCCTCTTTTCTTCTTTGCTGATCGTGCTTCTTGGAGGAATCGGGTTCCTCTATCTGTCACTTACCGGACAGAAAAAAGAAAACACCATTGCAACAAACAGTGTGATAAAACCGGGTCAGTCCATTCAGGATCTTCCGGAGGCTGCTCCTGAACATTCCGCAGTAGCCGAAGCATCCCGTCCATCTGTGGCATCGGTTCCGGGTCATCAGCCCGGATATACATCAACTTCTTCTTCAGAAGCTAAACAGCCGGTATCTTCCCCATCTGTTCAGAAGTCTGCTTCTGAGAGGCTCCCAGTCGCTGTTTCTGTTTCTGTTTCTGTTTCTCCTTCTGTTTCTGTTTCTGTTTCTCCTTCTGTTTCTGCTTCTGTTTCTGCTTCTGTTTCTCCTTCTGTTTCTGCTTCTGTTTCTCCTTCTGTTTCTGTTTCTCCTTCTGCTATTCAGACCGACAAAATCAATCCTATTGAAAGATCATCTTCCGTTGAACCTTCATCAAATACCATAGGAACAGGCGATTCCGAAACCGCGGTCACCGTGCAGAATAAAAGCGAAAGCTCTCCTGCCCTTCCCCTCTCTGAACCAAATTCCAATCATTCCGATACGCCAGTTCAGCCTTCTGTTGCAACAACCGCCTCCCCTGTTGCTGACGCAAATAATTTAAACACTACTGGTTTCACCAGCAGGACCCGGTTTTCGGTGATGGCTTTCTTTTCGCCTGACAACTCGAATCGGTTCCTGAACTCGAGTGATAATGACGAAAGCAAAGAGACTGTACTCAACGAAAAAGAGATTTCTGCTTTTTCATTCAGCACCGGCCTGAAGCTGGGCTATGAACTGAATGCACACTGGTCGTTTTCTGCCGGACTCGATTTTTCAACGGCCACCCAAACCATCAAATCACAAACGGTGTATGCCGAAGATGATGCAATTCCCCATTACTGCCTGAAAACATCTTTCGGGACTATCGATCTTCCCAATCCCGGCACCGGAGCTCCCAATCCGAACGACAGTTTGTATATCAAAACAGATTCAAAACTCACATTACAGTTTATCAACCTTCCGTTGATTGCCCGATATACCATTCACACAAAGCATTTTTACTGGTATGGATTTGCCGGTTTGTCGGTGAGCCGCCTGGTAGGAGAACACATCATAATTGAACTGCCTGGCATGGGAGGTGACCGGAAATACAATGTGCCTGCACCCGAAGATGTCCGCAAATGGAACCTGGGAGCACTGGCTGGTTTGGGAATGCGGTACGACCTTTGTAAATCTCTTGCCCTGCACCTGGAGCCTACCTACCGCACGGCCCTCACATCCATCAATACAGGTTCTGCGGTCAGATCTTATCCGTTTACCATGGGGCTTTCTGTCGGCATCTCTTACCATTTTCAGTAACGCATTCCATTTTCCTTAGTATTCTTTTCGTTTAGCTTATGTATAGTAAAACAAGTAATTTTACAAATCGTGAAGGCTTGATGCGGATGAGTCTGATACTTGTTTTATTATAAAAGACCTATGAAAAAGAAAATACGCTATCTCCTTATTTCAGGAAGTGCTCTGCTGCTACTTATCTCTGCCACGATCCGGCATGCGAACGGAAGCATCAGCGGTTATACCGGCTCACCGATCGACGGGAATGTGGATTGCTCCAACTGTCACTCCGGTGGTTCTGCTCCGGCTACTGTCAGCATTTCAGCTATGCCTGCTTTCGGACCCGGGAATACCTATACACCCAACACCACGTATACCATTTCAGAATCCGTAAGCGGCTATTCACATTTTGGGGTGGACCTGGAAATGGTATCAAGCCAATCTTCTTCCTCCACCACGGATGCAGGAACCTTTGTGGCAGCCGTATCCAATTGCAGGATCACTCCTCCTTTCAATCCTTACCCGACGAATATCACGCACACCGCACCTATCCCTGCCGGACAGTCGGCCGTATTCACCTGGAAATCGCCTGCCAGCGGAGCCGTTTACCTGTATACATGCGCACTGGGCGCCAATTTCGACGGGCTTCAGACAGGCGACAAATCGGTTCCCTCAGCAATGGTTCTAACCCCGGCTCCTCAGGGTGTTCAATCCGACGAAGCCTCCAAAGTCAATCTGAATATTTTCCCCAATCCGGCCGATCTTGAAATTCATCTGCGTTATACGCTTGAAAGGAAAAGCGATGTATCTGTCAGCATTTATGACCTGAGTGGCAAAATGGTTAAGGAACTGATGAATGCGAGCCTTGATCAGGGTGAACAGCGTTTCGACAGTTCAGTACCGGCAGGCCTGAGCAAAGGTATTTATACAGTGAATCTGACTGTGGATGGCATTCCCGCAATCAGAAAGCTGGTTATCCGATGAGCTGATCGGTTTGTCATCAGCAATCAGGAGAACAGGTGATATTGTTTTAAAATCATACGAATGTCCCATTCAAGCAACCGGATTATGAAAGCAGGACTGCGGTATTTATTCATCTTCATTTTGTTACCCGGAAGTGCCTGCTTTGCGAAGCAGTCTTCCCAGAGCCCGTCCGATGGTTTGGTAACTCCGGTCAGCACCGGTATCAAAGTCAAGCTTCGTGTCAGTGAAGACGGCTCCCCTGCTTACAATGTGATTGTCAAAATCAGCAGAGATACGGTGCGTCCGGTGGAACTGAGAACAATGGCACCCGATGGATGGACAAACGACGAGCCTTACCTGATGGTTGATCTGGAACCCAATTGCATCTATTCAATCTCTTTTTCAAAGCCAGGCTATGTAAGCATGCTGATCAGTCTCGATACGCATATACCCGCCGACCTGAACCCCGGCACGATGGCCCCTGCAGCGCTCGACATCAAAATGCTGAAACTGGAGTCTCACCCCGAATTGGTTGATGTTGATTTCCCCCTTGCCCTGCTCGTTTATGACAGGCAGAACGGGCGCTTTGTAGCAAACAAGAAATACGCTGAAGCGGTTAAGATGCAGTTGAAACAAGGACACTGATCAACGCTGAAGAAATCGCTGTTACCCTTGTCAGTCCGGATTTTCATCCTTAAAAACGCGACTGAGAAGATCCTCCAGAAACAAAAGGATTGGGGTTCACGAACCGGAGTGTGATTTCCATTCCTCCTCTTGCACTGCTTGCCGTTTTCAAAGGTGAAGTATTCACATCATAGCTTACGCCAATTGCATAGTTTGAATATTCCAGCAACATGGCTGCCGCCACAGCGTCACCGGCCCTGTAATAGGCACCCAGTGAAAAGGCAGCGCCTTTTGAAAAGCCAGTGTACTTACTGTCTTGCTTCAGTTTGTATCGGATCAATGAGCCGGCATAAATTTCCGTTGCTGGTCCTTGTTTATAATACATAAAACCAGGCACAAATGCCACATTGGTGGAAGGAATACTGATCAGGGCATTGCCATGCAACACGAATTTCATGTATAGTTTCTCTCCGTCTTTGTAAAACGAATAATCAGGCTGATGAGGATGAAACATCGCAAAGCCAATATTGATTTTCAGGTCATGATTGTCGGTTACTTTATTGGAACCGGAGGTATTGTTGTAAGTCCATACAAGACCTCCCCCTGCATCCACATAGGAAACAGACGAGGCTCCGACAGATTCTCCGGTTGGCAGGCTACCGTCGAAGGTATTTCCATTGTACTGACTGCCGGTACGCATCGCCCCGTAATTCAGGCTTCGCTGCGCAAAACCACCCTGTAAGCCGGCTCCGATTGTATTATAATCGTTCAGCCTTACATGGTAGGCGGCAGTCAGATTCACCTGTGTGGTTCCCATCTGCAGATCTCCTGCTTTGTCGCTGAAGAAATTTACTCCTGCAGCCCAGAAACCTTTCTTCGCTCTTTTTTTGTTCAGACGCATGTCATAGGAAACGGCCATCGTTTTGTATGGAGCACCGAGACTCTGCCACTGATCCCTGTAATTGGCGATGGCCTGCAGATCATACAGAGCTCCTGCCATAGCCGGGTTTTGAGTAAGTGGCGACATATAGAACTGAGAGAAATGAGTATCCTGAGCCTGTGATGATTTTTCAAGCAATGTCAATGCTGCCAGCATCATGCCCACTTTGGCGTAACGCAGGGAAATACGTCTTAATGTCTTTTGTATCATCCGGGAATGTATATTTTCTGATCTCATGGATTGGCGTGTCTGCTGTTATTAACGTACGAGACTGATGTTTCCTTTTTGTGTGATGCTTTCACCGGTTACAAGATCGGCATGAAGGTAATAAACAAAAACGGCTGTATTCATTTTCTGTCCTTTGAATGATCCATCCCAGCACGCATGCGGGTCGGTTGTTTCAAACACTTTCTCGCCCCAGCGGTCGAAAACAGCAAAGTCGATTTTCTGTATGCATCTGCCGTATACACAGAGCTGATCGTTTTCTCCGTCGTCGTTGGGCGAAAAGAAATTGGGCACGAATACTTCTCCGCAACTGAAATCCACCCGGACATTGACACAGGAGCTGTCGGAACAGCCATGTGTATTGGTAACCATAAGGCAATAGGTGGTTGTTACGGTTGGGCTTGCCATCGTATTCTGACAGGTGGTGCAACTCAAACCAGCTGGCGGGCTCCAGCTGTAGGTGCCGCCGCCGCCGCCATGCAGGGTGGTGGAATTGCCATAAGAGATGAGCACATCAGCACCGCTCAGGGCCACAGGAATGCTGTCGGCGCTTACCGGAACAGTTCCTGTTTTCACACAACCATTGGCATCGCTGATGGAACAGGTATAGGTTCCGGAGCTGAGTCCGCCGGAAACAGAAGCTGAACCGCCGGCCGGCTGCCAGGAATAAGTATAAGGAGAAACGCCTCCGGTCACATTCGCTGAAGCAGAACCATTCTGAAGTCCGCAAGCAGGAGCGGATGACAGGTTCAGCGTGATGGTTGAAGGCTGTGTGATTGTTACGGTTTGAAATTTCACGCAACCGCCGGCATCGGTCACCGCGATTGTATAGGTTCCGGCAGCAAGGCCTGATGCTCCGGCGCTTGTCTGAGGAGGCGTGGTATTCCAGGAATAAGTATAGGGTGTTGTTCCACCCGTTGCGCTCACCGTGGCAGATCCGTTGGTTCCGCCATTGCAACTGATATTCGACTGGGCCGATACAGCAAGGGCAGGCCCGCCGGTGCTGCTTACACTGACCTGAAAAGACGAGGAACATGCATTGGCATCTTTGACCGTGCAGGTATAATTTCCGGCAGGCAGTCCGGATGCAGTAGCAGCGGTGCCGCCCGAAGGAGACCAGGAGTAAGTAAACGCCCCCGTTCCGCCGGAAGCGTTAATAGTGGCCGAGCCGGTGCTGCTGCCGCAGGCGGTACTTGTCGAATTCATTGTTACAGAAATCACTGCGGGTTCGGCAATGACCACGGTCTTGCTCTGCCTGCAGCCCGAAGCATCGGTGACATTGATGGTATAGGTTCCTGCGCTCAGGCTGGAGGCAGAAGAAGAGTTTCCTCCCGAAGGAGCCCAGCTATACGTATAAGGTGCAGAACCGCCGCTGACTGAAAAAGAGGCTGAGCCATTATTACCGGCATGACAGCTCACATCGCTGTGCGTTGAAAGAGTAATGGCAGCACCTCCGTTGCTGGTGACGGAAACAACAAGAGCTTTGCTGCAGCTTTTCGAGTCAGTCACCATACAGGTATAGGAACCGGCACTTAATGAGGAAGCTGTACTTGCTGTTCCCCCGGAAGGAGACCAGCTATAACTGAGTGCACCCGTTCCCCCCGAAGCACTGACTGTTGCAGAACCGTTGTTCGAGCCGCAGGTGGCACTCGCGGAACTCGTTGTTCCTGTGATGGCCGGTGGATCGGTAAGAGTGACTGTTTGCGTCTGAACACAGTTGGAAGCATCTTTAACAGAAACCGTATAGGTGCCTGCGGGCAGGTTGCTGGCAGATGATGTATTGCCGCCTGCAGGCGACCAGGAGTAAGTATAGGGAGAGGTTCCTCCGGTGACAGATGCTGTTGCGCTGCCGGTAGCCGTTCCGTTGCAAACCGGGTTGCTTTGTGAAGCCATGGTCACGGATGGGCCACCGGTTGAGTTAACGGATACAATTACTTTTTTCTGACAGGAATTGGCATCTGTGACCGTGCAGGTATAAGTGCCAGCAGGAAGGCTGGAGGCAGAAGCAGCTGTTCCTCCGGAGGGGGTCCAGCTGTAACTCAGTGTTCCTGTACCACCCGAAGCAGTTACAGATGCAGTGCCATTGCTGTTGCCGCAGGATGCATTGGTAGCAGAGGCACTGGCACTGATTGCGGCCGGTTGTGTCAGTGTGATGGTTTGGCTTTTTGAACAACCCATTGCGTCGGTAACGGTGGAGGTGTAGGTGCCTGCAGGCAAACTGCTGGCTGTTGCCCCTGTTCCGCCGGCGGGCGACCAGCTATAGGTATAAGGAGAAGTGCCACCGGAAGCAGAAAGACTGATGCTGCCTGTGGAAGCACCATTGCAGAGCGGGTTGACTGGTGTGGCAGCTACTGCCGGAGGTGAGGCTCCGCCAACAGTGATGGGAACAGCCTTCGTACAACCCTTGGCATCGGATACTGTGCAAGTGTAATTTCCCGCTGAAAGGTTATTGGCTGTGGCCGCAGTTCCGCCGGAAGGAGACCAGCTGTAACTGAGTGTACCCGTTCCGCCGGAAGCTGTGACAGTGGCCGATCCGCTAGGGGAGCTGCAATTGCTGTTGGTCGATGTGGCAGTTGCTGTGATGACAGCCGGCTGTGAGATGGTTACAACGGAGGTATTGCTGGTGCCCGCTCCATCCTTCACGCTTACGGTATAGGTTCCGGCGCATAAGGAAGAAGCTGTTTGAGTGCTTTGAGATGGTGTTGTGTTCCAGGAATAAGTATACGCCCCTGTTCCACCAGCCGGATGAGCTGTTGCAGAAGCAGTACACTGACCATTGCAATTGATCGGAGTGCTGGTGCTTGTGATTGAAAGAGGTGTTGCCACACATACAAATGGAATCTGGGCACAGGCTGAGAAATTGAACGACTGCACATAGCCCTGCCCGCCTCCATATCCACAGGCGATCACCTCACCGTTGCTGTTTACATCCACATCATATACTGCAAAAGACGTGGGCTGGCTGCTGAGCAGGTTTAGATTCGCATCATACTTAATCACCTGGTTGCCGGAACCCACATACACGTTTCCGCAATTGTCGATATCCAACCCTCCGTTGCCATTCAGATTTCCGCCACCGGCAAATGGAGGCACTGTGCTTGTTATGCCTCCGGGAATTGCGGCGGAAGCAATCACGGCACCGGTACTGAGGTTGCGTTTATCCACCTTAACCCCATCCTGTGTATAAAAAGCCGTAGAGCAGGCACGAATGGCACTGATAGGTTGTTTGGCATTGATGGTATAACCGGGGATATAATAATTGAAGTTATAGCCATTATCGGTTTTAAAATTAATCGTTGAAAGAGCGGTGTTGATGGAGCCCACCGTATCGAGGGTCAGGAAATAATAACTGCCTGTTGGTCCGGTACAGATGGAGCTTACTTCCTGCATTTTCGGTGCCGGACTCATGGGTCCATATCCCACCACGACAGTACTGACCAGCGCTCCATTGGTGAGATTGATCTCCATGACGGTGCCTACGATAACAGGAGTAAAGCCAAATGTCGAGCGGCTGCCTCCCACCACCAGATGAGTCAGGTCGCAGTTAAAGGCAAGAGACCAGTATTCATAAGCAGTTAATCCGCTCGTAGGGTTATTGCTCCAGGCCAGCGCACCGGCACTCGTTATCTTGGCAATCTGGCCCTTTGAACCGGTTGTCATATAGGAATTACCGGAGGGATCGGTTACAAAACCTCCGAGCCAGGTTCCGCCTGTTGTATCCCAGGGAGAGGTATAAGTCCACTGCAAGGTACCGGTTGAATTGTATTTCAATAATTTGATCGGACTGTCACCTCCATATATGTATACATTCCCGCTACCGTCGGTTTCCGTTTCCCAGATGCGCTTTGAGTTATTCAGGACAGGTGTACTGGTCCAGGGATCAATGGTCAGGGCGCGGGAGGCGTCATAACTCTCCAGTTCAAACGAGACAGTATGATCCTGCAATCGGAACCGTGATTGGACAACCGAGGAGGGCGAGCCCGCGTAAAAACTAAGCGGGGCATGATCGGTGATATCACCAAAGACGGTAGGAACAAGTACGTCACCCTTTTCATTCAGGCTGAGCTTTCCCTGGTACTTCATACGTACATCCGATGCATGGGCTCCGGGATGGAGGATGAGACTGTACTTCACCCCATTCACAGGATGAAACTCATATTCCACATCAATGTGTGGATACAGGTTTTTGTAAATCAGTTTCCGGTAGCCGCGGACATGGTTGAGATTCCTTTCCTTTCTGCCTTTACCGATCGTATAACTGTAATAATGATCCGTCTCCGATTCGGCAATCAGTTCTGCATCGGGATTGGCTCCTTCCCATACGAACGAAATGCGGTCTTTTTTGATGATCCGGGTGTTGGCCTTCTCCTCTTCCCGCTCCCACTGCCTGCTGTTTCTGACCGGTTCAGGCTCTGCATTGCGGGGAGCAGGCCTGGATTCCAGAAAGGAATAAGCGACTCCCTTCTTTGAAAACCCGATAAAAGTTCCGTTGTCATCAACAGCATATAATACCTGGGCAAGCCTGTCAGCCGGTGAACATTCTCCAAACTGGCCTTTATTTTCGATAAACGCCTTGGGGCATTCTGAATTATGCGACCAGGATACACCGGTCTGGGATGCCATTGAACAGGATAAAAAAACAATGCAAAACACGGTCACAACGAGTGTACAATGACTCTTTCGTTTCATCTTAATTATAAAATATACTGGTTACTGAGTAGCTGGTGAAACCCCTTAATCCGGGTTTCAGAACAAAGATAAAATACTCTCCCAAAACAGAGCAGAAAAAGCAATAATATCCCGCCTCTCAAAGCAAATAAGGCTCAGGTAATGGTTTCACCTTCCGGGCGATCGGGTCTTAGTGTTGACCGAATAAGTGTATCTGAGAGACTTAAACCTATCTAGCTTTGTTTAAGAAATCGGTTCGAAATTGAACAGACGGAATAAAGAAGAAGAATAACCATTTAAAAACAAAAACCATGAAAAAGATAGCGATACCACTTCTTTCGGTTTTCCTGCTTTCTTTCTCACTCACTGCCCAGGCGCAGTTGTCTGCTGAAGATTATGACGGAAAGGGAAATAACCTATATACCCGCGGAGATTATACAGCCGCAACCGAATGTTTTAACAAAGCCATTGAAGCCAAACCTGATTATGCCGAAGCCTATTATCACAGAGGTTTGGTGGCTGATAAATTGGGTGCTTACGAAGCTTCCATTGAGGATTACAACAAAGCCATTGAACTCAACAAGGAATATTATCTGGCCTTTTTGAACCGTGGCATTGCCAAAAACAGGATGCATGATTACGACGCCGCCATGAAGGATCTGAACAGGGCCATTGAATTGAGGTCAGATCAGGCTGAAGCGTATTACCGCCGGGGCGATTGCAAATACACGTTTGAAGATTACCGGGGTGCTATTCTGGATTTCAGCAAGGCAATCTCACTGAATGCTTTGATGCCGGATGCTTATTATCACAGGGCAAGCGCCGAATGTGCTTTGCAGGATTACAAAGCAGGTATCCTGGATCTGGACAAGGCCATTGAGCTTTATCCAAGTGCCGAAACCTATATCCTGCGTGGTGCAGCCAAAAAAGAACTGGGTGATGCGAAAGGCGCTGTTGTCGATTGCAATGAAGCAATTAAGCTGGACCCTGTTTATGCTGAAGCTTATTATTACCGGGGTATTGCAGAACTGATGGGCCTGGGTAAAAAGAACGAAGGCTGCAGCGACCTCTCCAAAGCAAAGGACCTGGAATATGCCGATGCGTTTTATGTCATCAAAAAATACTGCCAGTGATTCTTTCAGAATAGATGCAAAACAAGGCTTTCTGCCACAGCGGAAAGCCTTGTTTTTATCTTTACCCCCTTCTCACATGAAAAAAAGAATATGCCATTTCTTCTTGATTACCTTATTTCTCCCTGCAGGGCTTTATGCCCAGTCGGAGGCACAGGACTTTTACGTCCGGGGATGCCAGAAAAGCAACGCGGATGAAGCACAGGCAGCTATACAGGATTTTAACAGAGCCATTGAACTGAAGCCCGGCTACGCTCAGGCGTATGCCCAAAGAGGTATTGCCCAAACAAATGCACGTGACTATGCAGCGGCTTTGGAGGATTTCGACCAGGCACTGCGTCTGCAACCGGATGATGCCGACACGTATGTAAACCGGGGACATGTCAGGAACCTGCTGAACAAGCCCAAAGAAGCCATACATGATTATTCGAGGGCTCTTAAATTCAACCCACTGAACAAAGTAGCGCTGAATAACCGGGGAGCCTGCAGGCAGGAA
The DNA here is from genome assembly GCA_035999585.1 of Bacteroidia bacterium. Taxonomy (GTDB): domain Bacteria; phylum Bacteroidota; class Bacteroidia; order Palsa-965; family Palsa-965; genus Palsa-965. Next base: position 10,421 of record DASYGQ010000070.1, read on the forward strand.
TTGAAACAAAACAGAAAAGCAATGCGCAATTACCGCAAAAGCCTGTTGCTGGATACGGGCTTTATTCCAGCCAGATTGAATGAATGCTTGTTGCTAAAAAAGACAGGACATCTCCAGGAAGCAAAAATCCGGCAGGAAAGCGCGTTGAAACAGATTTTCAAAAAGAAAAGCAACAGAGACACTTCAGATGTGTTGACAAAAGACAGCCTGAACCAAATCAGGGAAATGGCTCAAAACAATCTTACGCCCATTGATCTGAATATGCCACAGGCTGAAGCCCTTCGCCACAGAAGCCTGAAAGCCAGCCTTCTTATTCTGAGCACGCGAAACCCTTCGGGAGCTCAGGCGCATTTCGACATGGGCAATGCCAAGGCAGATGCCGGTGATGCGAAAGGTGCAGTGCTGGATTATGACAAAGCCATTGAACTGAATCCAAAATTCGCCGAAGCCTACGAAAAAAGAGGCCTGGAAAAGTTAAAGCTGAACCTGAAAGAACAGGCATGCCTCGACCTGAGCAAGGCCGGTGAGCTTGGATACAAACAAGCCTATGTTGACATCCGGAAACTCTGTCACTGATTACTTGGTATCGGCTTCGCTGTAATAATTATTTTCTTCGTCTTCCGAGCCGGGTGCATTTTCTTCTTCATCCATCTCATTGCCTGGAATATCAAGGTCTTCTGCGGTCATATCATCATTGAAATCCTTTTCATTCCAGCCTTCCGGATCGTCATTGGGAGTTTTTTTCCGGGAATTGTTTTCAGGATCAAGGTCCTTCTCCTCCTTGTTACGGGAATAAATATCTTCGCTGGCAGGATACACCGGATAGCCCGGCAGCGCATCCTTGCCTTTCTTTTCTTTTTCTTTGCCGGCGGCAGGGGTGGTTTTTGCTTTTGCTTTCATGATTTTTTTTCTTAGTGCTTCCTCAAATTTAAGATACGCCTGTTTCCGCAATGCTTGTTTTTCGTTAAGCTTTGGGTTTGACAAGCCGGTTCGGGCAATAAATAGGCCTGCTGTATCAGATGAGAAATCTCATGGAAATTTTTTTTAAGTGTTTTAATACTTACCTTCATTTCATTGTAAACCATTAAAAACAAAGCACATGCTACGACCATACGCATTCCGTTCACTCCTGGCAGCTTTCGGGCTTCTTTTGTCAGGTGCCCTGTTCGCCCAAACAACAGTCATTGACAGTTTTATGTACGGTGGTGTTTACCGCAATTACCGCCTGTACATACCTGCTATCTATCAGCCCACCAAAGCCGTACCTCTGGTTTTTAACCTGCACGGTCTTGGATCCAATGCCGCACAGCAGGAATATTACGGTGATTTCAGACCCATCGCCGACACCGCCGATTTTATCCTCGCACACCCGAATGGAACAAAAGGCCCGAGCGGACAAGGCTGGAACAATTTCGGGACACCGGGAACAGGTGTTGACGATATCGGGTTTATCTCCGCTCTGATTGACACCATCTCTAAAAAATACAGCATTGATCACAACAGGGTGTTCAGCACAGGTATGAGCAACGGAGGCTTTATGAGTTATGAACTGGCCTGCTTTCTGAGTAACCGGATAGCTGCCATCGCCTCCGTCTCCGGAAGCATGATTGCCAGTCATTACAATGCCTGCAACGCCCAGCACCCCACTCCTGTGATGGAAATACACGGCACAACAGATCCGGTGGTTTCATACCCCGGCAACGGAGGTATTGTAGCCTCCATCCACATTGATACACTTGTCCACCATTGGGTTGTTTATGACCATGCCTCACTGACTCCCGTAATCACCCAACTGCCCGATATCAACATGACGGACGGCTGCACCGTGGAACATCAGGTTTACAGCAATGGAAGACAGGGAAGTTCCGTGGAACTCTACAAAGTCATAAATGGAGGCCACGACTGGCCGGGTGCACCTATCAATGCCGGTAATGGAAATACAAACCGCGACTTCAGCGCCAGCAAAGAGATATGGCGATTCTTTTCCCAATATCATTTGAATATACTGACAGGCATTTCCGAAACCAAAGAAGAAGTTGCTTCCTGGACACTCTTTCCTAATCCGGCTAAAGATGGATTTGAAATCCGTATTTCTTCGCCCGGAAACACGAACTGGATCCTTCACGTTTATGATGCATTGGGACAAGAAATCAGGAATCAGAAGCTGATTGATGAGAACAATTACATTTCACGCAATGGACTTCCTGCCGGCATGTATACTGTCCGGATCAGCAATGGCAGTGAGAGTCAGGTAAAAAAGGTGGTGTTTTATTAAGAAAAAGGGAATATTCAATAATCAATGTTCAATATTCAATTCTCAAGTATAAATGAAAGGAATTTTCGGTTGAACATTGAGAATTGAACATTGATTATTGAATATTCTTGATTAT
>DASYGQ010000094.1:0-10931 GCA_035999585.1 Bacteroidia bacterium
ACAACATTTCCTTTCTTAAAACAACATTTACGTGTCCGTCACTCTTCCTTTCTGTCTCCCGCCCTTCGTTTCATATCACGGGCTTGGGGTGTGAGGAGAGGTTCTATTACCTGCAACCTCTTCCGGCAGGCTTCGTTCTGTGACTGAAGAACAAGCGACCGGTTCAACGCCATGAATGCTCTGCCGTACTGCCCCGATTCCTGATAAGCCACACCGAGCCAGTAAAAGGCCTGGTAGGAAGAAGGATAGAACTGAGCGCTGGCCTTCAGCACCCCAACAGCAGCAGAGTATGCGTTCTGGCGCAGATAGGTAAGACCCATTTCATTCATCCATACTTCGTATTCAGGATAGGCGCGCGTGATCTCCGCGATGTGAGGGGTCAAGTCATTGATGAGGCTTTGAACCGCCATGGAGTCGGAAGCAGTTTCCGCCTGCTTGAAGCGATAAGACAATGTAACGGTAGCGTCAACAGCATTTTTCAGTTTGTAAAAAGCATCCGACTTCGTTTTATTCCTTTCAAACACAAGTCCGTTTCCGTAATGATAGGCTTTGAAATACGGTGACCGCATCTGTGTCAGGTAAAACCCGTGCTGCTCCAGCCGCTTTACTTCCACATCCAGGGTGGTAAGCACATGCGTACCGCAAGCCCTGCAGGTTTGTGTGTCGGCGGGAAAAGAAAAGCCATCCAGAATGATCAGTTTGCCGTCCGGTTTTAATTTTTTGGAGAGGTCGGTGATCATTTCATCTTTCTGATCGAAGTCGTGATAGGAATCAATAATCAGTATTTTATCGAAGATCCCCTCCGGCAGATTGGATGCGTGAATGGTACCAATGACAAGGTGAAAGGTATTGGTCTGTTTTCTTTTTCTAAGCTTCTCGTAACGTTTTATGTTTTTGTCAAAAGCTTTCTGTGTGAGGGTTTTCGCATCTATGTCCTGCGCGTAAAATGAAACGCTGTCGCTCAGCATTGATAGTACGCCGATGTTATACCCCTCCGCGGCACCGATTTCAGCGAGTGTCTCACCTTTACGCATGTCCAGAAAATCCGTGAATTGTTTCCGGGTATTGAACAGGTGCACAAAAAAATGGAGTTGCTTCGGCTTGCAATGAAATTCTGTTTCAGCGAGTTCCCCTTCATACTTCTGTGCCTTGCCCGGGAAACACATCAAAAGAAAAAGGCAGCAAAAGGAAAGAAGAGGTTTTAGGGAAATGGAGCCGGTGTTCATCATCATTCCGAAAGTAAGAGTTTTTACAATGCGGGCAGGAGCCTGATGGATAATTACAAGACAACATTTACAGGTCGGCCCGGGTTCCCCTGCTAAAAGAATCGCTGAACGGGTAAGGAATGCATCGTTATTGTTTTTCTTATCGGAGGTGTAAGCTCACCTTTACAGCAACATCAAAACACGCACTATGAAAACGAATATCAAAGTATTATGTATGACAGGACTAACCCTGGCGGGAATATTCTCAACGGCAGGATGCCGGAAAGACAATCCGGCGATGCCACCGCCGTCAGCAACATCGATCACCTATGCATCCCTCAGCGACTTTTTCAGCCGGAACGGCGTTCAATCACAGACGTTTAATCTGGATGCCGGTACTGGCGGAACAGTCAACGGCGCGAAAGGCACGGCCATTTCATTTCCTGATCATGCCTTTGTCACAAAGAGCAATGTGCCCGTCACCGGTACAGTCAATGTGGAGCTTAAGGAAATTCTGACGAAGAAGGACATGCTGCTCTCAAACAGGCCAACCGTCTATTTCGGCAATCCTCTGGTTTCAGGCGGAGAGTATTACCTCCGTGTCACACAGAATGGTCAGGAGCTGAAGCTGGCACCGGGCAAAAGAACCAACGCCTCCATTCCTACCGACAGTAACCTGAAAGGCATGATGGCTTTTTATGGAGTGCTCGATTCCATTGGTCATCCGGGGTGGGCATATGCTGATAGCAGCAGCTATTATGCGCCGGCCAGTAATCCTGTGACGATTGCCTCGAATAATTATCGGAATTTTCTGGCCTGCGATTCCATGAACTGGGTGAACTGTGATCAGTTTCCCGATGCCAGTGCCACCTGGACTTCTCTGCAAGTTCGCATCAGTAACATGGGTTCACTTGCTCCTGCCCAAACAAGTGTCTTTATCTATTATGATACACACAATTGTATTTTTCCTCTTTACTCAATTGGCGGGACAGGTTATATGACTTCCGAATGCTGGTTCGGACAGCGCGTTCATATTATTGTCATTGGCCTGGATTTGAATGGCAAAGTATACTCATCTATCCAGTCAGTTACAGTGGCTGCCAACCTGGTGGTGACAGCCACTGTTGTGCCTACCACAGCTGCTGCGGTTGTAGCTCAGATTGCTGCATTGCCTTAAACAGCTTCGCCATTTTGAATCAAAGCCCTCTGCAAATCATGCCTGCAGAGGGCTTCATATTTCAAAGCTTCCTCCACGCTGGTATCGGGGTCCCGGTAGGCCTTTCGCCCTATAATTAGAATATCGCTCCGGTTTGTTGGAACTTCGCTGCTTTATTCTACATTTGGATACCCAACACTCACAAAAACAATCCCGAATGAAAAAACTCTACGCAATCCTTGCCCTGCTTGCTGTTTCCGTAACCGGACTTCATGCTCAGGCCACACCCAATTCTGGTTTTGAAACCTGGACCTCCCATACCGGATACAACACTCCCGACAACTGGGACAATGCCAATGCGACGACTGCCATACTGGGTGTATATACCTGTGTGAAAGCCACCGCTGCTGCTGATGTCCACAGTGGCTCTGCAGCCATCCGTTTAATTACTCAAACCTACGTAGGCAACAAAGCACCCGGCATTGCAACCACCGGCACCATCAATACGTCTACTCAAACCGTTGGCGGAGGAATACCTTATACGCAACGACCAGACAGTATCACCGGATGGTATAAGTACACATCCGTGAGTGGCGACCGCGGATTTGTTTCCTTCACTCTTTTCGGCACAAGCAATACAGATACCGTTGCGCAGGCTTATTTCGCAACACCCGCCGCCAGCGTGGGAACGTATACCCGTTTCTCGCAGGCACTCGTTTACAGGTCCAATCACACTGTCACCAATTCGATCTGGATTCTTCTCTCGAGCCAGAACCAGGCCAGCGGACAAGTAGGCAGCTCCATGTATGTGGATGACCTTGCCATCGTCATCAATCCTTCATCCGGTATACAGTCATTACAGGCTGCCCCGCAGATCAGCGTGGGTCCCAATCCCGCTGTGAATCAGATTGCAGTAAGCAACGTCTCAAATGCAAAGGTCACTTTTGTCCTGTATGATATAACCGGCCGCATACTCGTTGAACAGAAACTGGAGAACTCTTCAAATACTTTTGATGTGAGCTCCATTCCTGCTGGCTTGTATGTCTATGCCATCCTGGATGAAAAGAACAAAATGATCCAGACATCCAAACTGATTATTCGTCATTGATTTTAATCCGGCGAAGACACCGTTCATACAGTTCAGACTGGATGAACGGTGTTTTTTTGCCGGTCAACTCATAATCCTGTCCACAGTTATCCGGAATGAAACACACTGCCTTTTATCTACTGCTTTTTGTTTTCCTGTGCAGCGGCCCTATGAAAGCTCAGAGCACCGGCACCCTGCGAGGAACCGTGATTGATGAACAGACAAAGGAAATGCTGACCGGCGCCACCATCGTGGATAAGACTAACCCCACATCAGGATCTGTGGCGGATGTGAATGGCAAATACGAACTGCATCTGCCAGCGGGTCGCCATACACTGATCTGCTCCTTCATTGGTATGATTTCCGATACATTCTCTGTGCTGATTGATACAACCAGTCCGGTCATTCATAATGTATCGCTCCGCTCCGGAAGCATGCAGCTCCAGACACTTGTTGTTTCCGCAGGCAGGTATGAACGCAAACTGCAGGACATAACCGTTTCCATGGAAGTGCTAAAGCCGGCACTCATTGAAAATAAAAATTCGACCAATATCAAAGACGCACTCGAGCAGGCACCGGGGCTTGACATACTCGACGGTGAACCGCAGATCCGCGGCGGCAGCGGATTTAACTTTGGTGTTGGCAGCCGGGTAGCCATTCTCATTGACGGCTTACCCGCATTGCCGGGTGATGGTGGTCACATCGACTGGAATTTCATTCCCGTTGAAAACGTATCACAAATCGAAATCATCAAAGGCGCTTCTTCCGTTACCTATGGCTCCTCAGCACTGAGCGGCAGCATCAATGTACGGACAGCTTATCCGACCGATGTGCCGGTAACGACAGCATCCACCTATTACGGGCAATACGATGCACCTTCCGTGCCTGGCACCAAATGGTGGAACGGAGCAGCCGGGTTCTACGGAGCCAGTTTTCTGCACGCTCAGAAATTCGGGCAATTCGATCTCGTCATCGGTGGCATGGGATTGTATGATCACGGCTTTATCGGTCCACCTGCAGCGAATCCTCTCATCGCATCAACAGCAGTTGATCCCAACACACTGGGTGAGAAAACAGGACGTTTCAATTTCAACCTGCGTTACCGCCCGAAGAAATACACCGGGCTCAATTACGGCATCAACGGAAATTTCATGCAGTCGTCCAACAATACTTCACTCATCTGGAACAACGATACCACCGGTTTGTACCGCGCCTACCCGAACACCATTACCTTGCAGAAACAAACTCTGTTCTATATTGACCCGTTCATCAATTATTTTTCAGCCAATGGTTATCGTCACAGTTTAAGAGCCCGGTATTTTTATACCGACAACCGCGTGACCAACAGTCCATCCAACAAAACCGATATCGCTTATTGCGAATACCAGTGTACGAAAGAGTTCGAATCACTGGGCGGTTTAAATATAACCGGAGGTCTGGTCATGAATCAAACTTATTCCCATGCCGATTCCCTGACAGTGTTGGGCGGGTTTTATCCATCGGCATCCAATCACCTGCAAAACTTTGCTGCGTATATGCAACTGGATAAGAAATTCTGGAAAGTGCTGAATGTTTCACTCGGCTTCCGGGATGAGAATTTTAAAATGAACGACTCGCATTTTTCGTCACAGCCGATTTTTCGTTCCGGCCTGAACTTACAGGTAGCCAGGGCAACGTTTCTGCGTTATTCGTACGGACAAGGATATCGTTTCCCTTCCATCACCGAGAAATACCTGAATTCCGAAATCGGCGGGCTTGCTGTTTTCTCAAATAACAATCTTCAGCCTGAATCCAGCTGGAACACGGAGATTGGTATCAAGCAGGGGTTCCGGATCAAAAACTTTTCGGGATTTGTGGATGTAGCCGCATTCTGGCAGCAGTACCAGAATACGATTGAGATTACGTATGGCTATTGGGGCACCTATGACAACTTTGGCACAACAGCCTACAATGCCGGTTTCAAATACCTCAACACAGGCGAAACCCGTGTCAGGGGAGTTGAACTGAGCATACCCGCAGAAGGAAAGCTCATGAAAGATCTTACCCTGAGCGTTCTGGCAGGATATACCTATATATTGCCGCAGACGCTTAACCCCGGATATATATACGCGACGGACACCTTACAGCAAAAACAATCCTATAATTCAACAAGCACCGATACAAAAAACAACATTCTGAAATACCGCTTTCAGCATGTTGCCAAGATAGATGTGCAGCTTACTTACAAACGATTTTCTCTTGGCGGCGACTGGCGTTATTACAGTTATATCCAAAACATCGACACCATTTTTTATACCGAAGACAAGATTGCCAATTACGGTATTGAGCGGTACAGGGAAATACATCACAGCGGCACATCCGTTGTGGACCTGCGGGCAGGCGTGGCGCTATCCAAAAAACTGAAGCTTGCCTTTATCGTAAACAATGTAATGAACCTCAGCTATTCTCTTCGTCCGCTGAAGATCGAGTCGCCCCGTACATTTGCTATACGCCTTTCGCTGAAGGTTTGAGAATCGGGTACCCGGTTCTCGAGAGATGATTTTTCAGTAGGAAACCACCCTTTCTGTGGTGTGAGTGCCACCGAAATAGATGCGTACAAAATAAACGCCGCTTCCAGGCATCGTCAGTGTTGCACTTCGTGCATCCGGTACCGAGGTGCTCAATAAGCGGCCCGTTGTGTCGTAAATCCTCAGCTCTGTGATTATATCCGAGCATTCAACCGCGGTTGCTCCATGGCAGGGATTTGGATAGGCTATGGTATTTTGTTTTGAAGAAAGTTGGAATCCGGTGACAGAAACGAAGTTTCCCATCGTCCGGGAATTGACCTGAGCAGCAATGAGTATTTTTTCGTCAGTTGTGGGATAAGGATAACTCATATTGGTTGCGTAAGAGTAAAGGAGTCCAAGCCCATTGCCAAAAATGGTCTGGTGGCTTAGCTGCTCGGGGCAAGCGGAATAGCTGGCCGGAGCATAAGTCAGACCAAGTGTATCACCGTTTCCCTGTTTCATCAGGTAAGGGCCCTGAGAGTGGCCCGCACAATATCCTTTTGTCTGACAACTGAATGTTGAATTCCATCCGAGCTCAACAGGTATATAATCTGAACAGCCGCCATGGAAAAGTGGCATGTGATTATGTGCATCGTATAGCCTTTCGTTTCTGAAAAAAGTCACGGAGCTGTCGTAACTGCTGTAAACCGTATCGTATGGGTTATAATTCATGTAGCGGCACGTCTTTCGTTTCACATGCATATCGAAATGAATGGAATCGGGTGTTGCGTTTTTGCTGGTAATGGTGCAAAGGGTATAAATGTCCTGATCAGGAAAACGGGATCCCAGATGCTCCAGATACTCAAGCACATCTCCGGTGTTGAAACTAAATAGATCCGGGAACATGGCAGTCTGCACACCCAATGGAACAGGTGCTTCCTGACCGGTCAGGGTTACCGTGCCGTTTGTCCAGGGGTCCGGAAAATCAAGTGCCCCGTGATTTTTGGAAAGCACAATCAGCTTTCCGTTTGAAAGAGAGATCTGTTCGATGGAATCCGTTTGAGACCATAAAACTGTTTGAAGCAGCCCGGTGATTGTTGCCCGTATGTTGGCAATGGAATCGTAAATCCAGGAAGCATTCAGTTGTTTGGAAGTGGAGATGTATAATGGGTGCTGTGTACTGTTTCCGGAAAGGCGTATGTATTGTCCGTTGAACCGCATGTCCTTCAGGAAAACAGAACCCTGATTATTCAAAAACATGGAATTGCAATATTGCTGAACAGGGCAAGTCGGACAAGGAGCAATGACTCTGTTCAGGTGATAGGTGGAATCTGTCAGCGAATAGGAGACTGAGTCAACCCATACCGTATAGCTGATTGATGCGCCTGTACCGTAATTGGCTTTGACGCCCCTGACTACCGGTGACCATGTCTGAGCCATGCAACCGAGGCTGCAGCAGGCAAATAACAATGAAATGGCAAAATGTTTCATAAGTGAAACGTTTCACCGAAGGTAGCTATAACAAATTAGTTTATGAGAATCTGTAAAGCCCATTATGCATATGGCTATACCTCTTCAAAAAGGAGCGAAATCGCAATCCAACCGGCAAAACCCGCAATCCAATCAGTCAAACCCGCAATTTGCTCAATGCCAATCTTTACCTGATACCTAAATTTATAAGGCCGGACAATCATTCATCTGCTACGCAAGGTGCGAATCAAGCCATGTGTGTCTGACGATTCGCAACCCTGGTAGCAAGAAGCCAGGAGATATGTGCTATTGCTGAGGAACCAAACGAGTCACATTATCCCTGGCAGATGAGGTTTTGGATTTGGTTTTTGCGTTGTTTTTTCCGGCTGGCAGGCTGTCGCCGGGAGCAACGGTCCCTTTTGTGGTCCGGTTATTCAGATTGTCATAACGGTGATTAACGCCGGGAGCATGGTTGTCGTTTACCACCGGCAGCTGACCGTTGCTGTGCGAACGGTAATTATTACTGTCGCGATTGGGTGATTTTGTCCGCTGCCCCAGGGTATCAACCGCAGGGATGGCCTGGTTTTGCAGGGCGGCATCGCGGGCGGCAGCATTTTCGCTTGCTGCATCGCCGGAACTGGCGGGCTGTACGGAGGGATTTCCGCTGGGGCCGTTACAACTGTATATTGGCAACAGGGCAATGGCCGGAACGAGAAAATGAATGATTCGTTTCATGTGATTGTTTTTTGTATGTTTTTACTTTGTTTTTTTATCATTACTATTCCATTATGCGGATGCAAATATATTGCCGCTTAAACCCGGTTGTCGTTTTTTTTCGCTGATAAAGCATATTTCATAGATGAAACCGATAGGAATATTCGATTTTCCAAAAGAGATAATCTGGCAGAAGGCCTTAAACCCTGACTTTATATTATCCTGTGCATTAAAAAAAGATGGGGCAAACAGAGAAGGTTTTGTAATTGCATAACAAATTGGCAGAGAAGCCCTCTTCGTGTTCCGAAAATAAAAGTACATTCGTGAACAGCTGAAGAAATAGCTTATATCATGAGAACAAATATTTTATTTATTTGTGTTATTCTTTCTTTAGTTCTGCCACTGACCGGGATTGCCCAGACCACCGCCTCAAACTCAATCTTGCGCCTCAAAGACACAACACAGGTCCTGAACATTCAAACGTATGAAGACAACCTCGTGGGCATGGCTAAAAATCAAAACGATGAGCTTTTCCTGGATGCACACATTTCTGTGGTATACCAGATGAATGCTTTCGACTACCTGGGAATCAGTGTTGCCAACGGAATGATCAGGCTCTGGAACAGGGCCCATGGCAAATCCGCCCAGCTGCCGGGTGATACCTTGCACCCGGCCAAAGACTCGCTGCGGCGTCAGCTCCGACCCTTAATTCATAACCCGGCTCCCAAATCCATCATTGCACGCGAAGGATTCAACCACGACTTTAATCTTGACGTGGCCTTTACCGAACAATTTGGTTTTTACATCAATGACCGCTATTCTTCTCCTGTTGTTCAGAAACGCTTCAACCCCTATCTCTTTTTTAGCTTCAATCCCAACCATTGCAGCAAGAAAGCCTTCTGGCGGAATTTATACACCGAGTTTGGTTACGGACACGAGTCGAACGGACAAGCCATTGAAGATCCGGCCACCTTTGCCAGCCAGGTGAAGAATACACAGAATAAAGGAACCACCTTCGCCACAGCGGTTCAGGAAGCTTCCGATTACAACAGCAGGGGCTGGGACTACTGGAGGCTGCGCGCCTATGAAAATATTCCACTGGATGGAGCTGGCAGACACTGTCTTGTGGCAGATGCATCCTTCCGCTGGTATTTGGCCTATGGCTTTCTGGAAGGAAAGCAGGAGAATTACAGAAACTGGGAGACAGCTTATGGATATACGGGTGCCGGTTTAACGAGAGATCAGGTCAGCGGACTGTCATGCGCAGTGTCCTATCTGCACCGCACACCCGATGATTCCAGTTTCCACGGCGCTTTTAATTATACAAAACTGAGCCTGATGTATGAAACAGGATACAAAGGTGTGTTTGAACACAATACACTGAAAGTATATGCCGGTTTTAAAATGTTCTTCCTTCCGCTGGCCCTCACTTATTCCTATGGCTATAATACGAGCCTTGCCAATTACGGTGTGCCGGTAAGCAGCTGGGGAATCTCACTCGTTCTTAATTCTTTCAGTTTTCCCTGGCTGAGGCAAGGCAGTTCAGCTGTACTCCGCGGATCCCAAAACCCAGATAAATGATTGCAGATCAATGAAATCTCTGGGTTTCAGAGAAGTCATGTCTTGCGCTATGCGTTCTGCAAAAGCATACATGCCGGAATACGTCTTCCAATTGGGCATTGATTCGTATTCAAAGGGGAAGCCATAAGACTTTGCAGCCATCTGTGTTACACGGGGCTTTAGGAAAATAAATTCATCCGGCCTGGCAATGAAGCCGAATACGGTGGCCAAAGGCCAGGTGAGTACGCGGGTTTGTTTTCGGGGAAGTCCACCCAGCACTGTCACAAATCTGTTGAACCGCTGTTCCTTCGCGCCTTTCCCATATACAAGATCAAAAAGTCCGATTGCAAATCTTTTGGAAGCAGTGCTGGATTTTACTGCATCGCGCAATGCCATTTTTTCAAAAGAGAAGAGCAGGTTCGTTTGTGTCTCAATGCGCACTGCCCGTTTTGCTATTTCACTATAAGAACCAGCTTTCAGGAGTGCTGCAAAGGTTTTGCGGTTCAACTGCACTTCCCATTCCAGATGCGCTTTCCATTTGTAATTCCGTTCCCAGGCGAAGTACTTTGCGTCCGCAAATCCCTTCGGGAAATAATGAAGGAATTTTTTTCTGCTTCTCACCTGCTCTTTCCCTAAAGCCGGTGTTTTCATATATAAGGCAATCATGTCCTGCTCCTTTCTGTTGAGTAAATATAGAGCGGGGCTTTCCGGGATCTTTAAATTTTCGGCTTTCCTATCATTTGAATCGCCCAATACAGGGAGTCGGTCTCCAATCCGAAGCTGAGGTATTGGGAAAGGGCTTTTCCGTTTCACGCAGTTGTTTCGGCGCGGATCCGTCAATTGTATCATATATGAAATACAATAAATATTCATTTTTATTTGCTTTTAGCCATTGGCTGATTGTACTTTAGCATCGATTAAATAGCTATTGATCAAAAAAAGAAATTATTCATTTTAAATTAAATTCTAAACAAATGAAACTAAAACGTAAATTCATTTTAACAGCCATGGTTGCGCTTTCCCTGGGCTTTGCCGGCACAACACACGCTCAAAACCAAAGTAAAGCTGAGAAGGCTCCTCCTGTCGTATCAGAAGCACCGGCAGCAGAACAAAACAGCGCCCGCCACCCCCTCAGCGACGATCAGCTGATCCGGAAAGCGCGCATTGCAGATTTCGAATGTCTGCTGAAGGCCCAGAAACCCAATACCATTATCCGGGCCACTGTGGAAACCGTCAGCTCCTGCTACGCCGGT
>DASYGQ010000103.1:0-12987 GCA_035999585.1 Bacteroidia bacterium
AAATTTAGATTTTCCGCTGAGAATGTGAAACCGACTATAGGAAATTTAGATTTTCCGCTGAAAATGTCAACCCGACTATAGGAAATTTAAATTTTGCGCTGAGAATGTCAACCCGACTATAGGAAATCTTTTTTTTGCACTCGCAAAGTCTGTCAGGAGGTAGTTTTTTGTTTATCCGATAGACCGCAGATTCTCATGATCTGTTATGATAAAAAATGATTTTATTAATCATGACAATCATAATAATCATGATAATCCGCGGCCTATTGATATTCGGGGTTCGATATTCGAAATTCTTTTCCATAAAAAAAGCCGGATAAATCTGCCAAAGAGCAGGATTATCCGGCATTGTTTCAAACGAGCTTCCTTGTTACCTGTTCAGCAACAGCGCTCCCTGGTAGGCCTTCACTTCTCCGCTGAATGTTTCTTTCGCTTTGATCACATAGAAATAAGTTCCTGCGGTGGCATTGCCTCCGGAAGCCGTGTGACCCGCCCATCCTTCATTCAGGAGTGTTGAGCTAAAGAGCTTGATACCCCAGCGGTCATAGATGTCCATCGAGAAATCTGTGAGTCCTGTGCCTGTGACTTTAAACACATCATTCACTCCGTCATCGTTTGGCGTAAACACGTTGGGTATGATGAGGCTGTAATTTTCATCCACCACAATGACCACAGAGGCGCTGTCGGTACAGCCATTCGCGGTTGCTGTGCAGACGACCGTATAAGATCCTTTGAGCGGATATACCGTAGACGTATTGGATCCCATTCCGGAGCTTCCGTTGCCAAACACCCAGGCATAGGTAGCTGTTCCGCCGGTAGTTGTGAAGCTCACATTCAGTGGCGCAATGCCGCGGTTGGGGGTAGCCGTGAAGCCTGCGCTCGGCTTGGGGTTTACGGTGATCGTAACCGTTGTAGCTGCGCCACTCTGACATCCGTTGACTGTTTCAGTCACGTAGAAGGTGGTTGTGCTGGTCACATTGGGGTTAAACGGACTGCCCGTTCCAACCAGGTTGGTCAGAGCAGCATCGCTGTACCATTTGATGTTGGGTCCGGTGGCAGTGAGGGAAGCAATCGGGTCACCGGAGCAATAGGCTGCCGGAGAAGCCGAGATCGGACTTGGCGTGATCGGGTTGACGATAACCATATAGATGCTTGGCGAACCTGCACTGCATCCGTTGGCTGTCATCGTCACGGAATAGAATACCGTATCGGCCACTGTGCTGCTGTTGGTGATCGTTTGCACCGGAATGGTATTCGTTCCGCTGGTGGCGTATCCGCTCGCCGAGGGAACACTGGTGGCGGTCCAGCTAAACGTAGTACCCGATACTCCTGAGGTCAGGTTAACGGCTGTTGTGCTGGCTCCGGAGCAAATGGTTTGTGAAGTGGAAGGATTGCTGAGTTTCGGGATCGGGTTTACAAACACCAGGTAATTGGCCGGACTGGTATTCGTGCAACCTGCGGCAGTCATGGTCACATGATACACCACGGTGTCAACTGTCGTACCGCTGTTGGTGATCGCCTGCACCGGAATGGTATTGGTACCGTTCGTGGCATAGCCGCTTGCTGTGGGAGAGCCTGTAGCCGTCCAGGTGAATGTGGTACCTGCTACACCCGATGTAAGTGTGACGGCACTTGTACCGGATCCGGAGCAAATGGTCTGTGAAGTGGAAGCCATATTCAGTGTGGGCACAGGGTTTACAATAACCATGTAAACACTGGGTGCAGGGGCGACACATCCGTTGGCGCTCAGCGTGACGGAATAGAAAACCGTATCGGCCGTAGTTCCGGGATTGGTGATGGTCTGCACCGGAATGGTATTTGTTCCGCTGGTGGCATAGCCTGTTGCACCGGGTGTGGCGGTGGCTGTCCAGCTGAAGCTGATGCCTGCCACAGCAGATGTAAGTGTAACAGCCGTTGTGCTTCCTCCGGAGCAAATGGTTTGGGACGAAGATGCATTGCTCAGCGTGGGCACCGGATTGATGATGACTGTATAAACCGTCGGCTTGGCTGCCACACATCCGTTGGCCGTCATCGTCACCGAATAAAACACGGTATCAGGAGCAGTGCCGCTGTTGGTGATGGTCTGAACCGGGATTGTGTTTGTTCCGCTGGTGACATAACCGCTCGCCGAAGGAGATCCGGTGGCCGTCCATGTAAAGCTGGTACCGGCCGTTGAAGAGGTCAGTGTCACGAGTGAGGTACTTGCACCGGAGCAAATGGCTTGTGAAGTGGATGGATTCGACAAGGTAGGTATCGGATTCACAATGACCAGGTAATTGCTCGGACTTGCTGCAGAGCAGCCATTGGCGGTCGGTGTCACGGCATAGATGACCGTGTCAGTGACTGTACCACTGTTGGTAATTGTCTGAGGAGGAATGGTATTGGTGCCGCTGGTCGTATATCCGCTGGCTGTTGGAGAACCCGTTGCTGTCCAGGTATAGGTAGTACCGCTGGTGTTCGAGGTGAAGGTAACAGCTGCGGTGGTTCCTCCCGAGCAGATTGTCTGCTGCGTGGATGCATTCGAGAGCGTGGGTATCGGATTGACCGTGATTACAAAATTGGTTGTTCCGTTGGATGTACATCCATTGGCAGAAGCCGTGATGTTATAAGTCACGGTACCCGGATTTGTTCCGGTAATGGTCAGCGTTTGTGCAGGAATAGTACTTGTACCACTGGGTGTATAACCTGTGATGCCGGGTGTTGCGCTGGCAGTCCAGCTGAACGTGGCACCATTGATATTGGCAGTAAGCACAACAGCGGTGGATGTTCCGCCAGAGCAAACCGACTGGGCCAGCGGAGTATTGGTCACTGCAAGTGATGGATTGACAGTGATCACATAGTTGGCGGTGGCTGTACATCCGTTGGCTGTTGCCGTGATGGCATAGGTTACTGTTCCTGGTGATGTACCCGTCGTAGTGATCACCTGCGCCGGAATGGTATTCGTCCCGCTGGCTGTAAAGCCGCTGATACCTGCTGTGGCTGTGGCCGTCCAGGTGAAGGTAGCCCCTGTAGCAGCAGAGGTAAGTGTTACCGCAGTGGTTGTTCCGCCGGAGCAGGTGCTTTGCGTCAGAGGCGAATTGGTAATGGTCGGCATCGGATTTACTGTCACCGTAAAATTGGTCGGGGGTCCGCTGCAGGGTCCGGCTGTAGGTGTAACCGTATATGTGACTGTGCCCGGTGTGCTGGCAGTGGTGCTGATCGTTTGAGCGGGGATGGTATTGGTACCGCTCGTGCTGAAGCCGCTGACACCGGCAGTCGCCGTAGCGGTCCAGGTGAATGTTGTTCCGGATGTTCCGGAAGTAAGCGTGACTGCCGTAGTAGTACTACCGGAACAGATCACCTGATTTGTAGTTGCATTGCTGACAGTTGGCTTCGGATTGATGGTGATGACCACTTGTTTGCTTGCAGGTGGACAAGGTCCCGGATTCACGGTGGTGACCGTAAGTGTGACAGTGCCACTGGTTTCACCCGGACCCAGGTTATAAGTCGGGTTGGTGATGTTAGCGCTTGGCGTGAATGTGCCTGTACCACCTGACCAGGTGACACCCGTGGCATTACCGCCATACGTGGAAGTGAGGTTAACCGGTGTGCCGGCGCAGACGGTGGATGGAGAGGCACTGGCAGTGGTCACACTGGGTCCTGTAAATGAGAGCGTGACTTTGTTGGTGGCCGTGATGCCGCATACATCTGTAATGGTGCAGGTATACGTTGTAGGCGCAGGAGGTGTTGCTGATACCGGATTACCGGAAGTAGAACTAAGGCCGGTTGCAGGGCTCCAGGAATAAGTATAAGGAGGAACGCCGTATTGTCCGGTAGCGGTAAGCGTTGTGGTGCTTCCATTACAAATGGTAGTGGTACCTGAAGAGGCGGGCGGATTAGGTTCTTCAACGGTATGTCCCTGAACAGTCATCACCCAGTTGGAATAAGGCCCGATGTCCGTTGGGTCACAGTTTGGATTCGTGTTATCATAATTCTGGAAGAAATTCATTCCAAAAGTCATGGTATAGGGTGCACACTGGGGAGCAGGAATACAGGACTGAATATCGCTGAAAATGGAGTTACCGGGGGCGTTGACAAAACAATCACCACCCGCTCCATCGTTGGGGCACGTCCAGGAGAAACCGGTTCCTGCCAGGGGGCTTTGACAACCCAGATAACTGTAAACCTCTCCACCGTTTGCCTTCAGACAACCGCCATAGGCATAAAAATCAAACTGAAAAAGCACATCGGTGATTGTACAGTTGGCAGGAGTGAGCATGCTTAAGGTAAAATGGCAGCCATTGGGTAATACCCATGGCTTGTTGGAGAAGGAAGAGCCGGTAATACTGGCCTGAGACTTTGTGCCGGTGGTACTCACGAGCGGATCAATGGTGACAGGGAATTTACGGCTTGCATCATTCAGCCAGTCTACCGCCAGGTATGTTTCCAGCTTATTCTTCAGCAATTTATACCCCAAATTGGCCAGGCCGCCTTTCTTCGACATGTCATCGTAGGCAACTCCTTTATATATGGTGTAATTAATATCCTGATTGGCGTCTTTAAAATCAATGTTACCGACCCATTGTCCGAATTCATTTTTTTTCCCCTTACTTGTTTCCGTCAAAAGATCCTGAGGAATTTCGAGTTCATCTTCAATGACCAGAAAGCCTCCGGTCATTGAAACGTTTCTTTTCATCAGGAAATTGGTTTTCATTTTCCCTTCGGCAACTTTAATGCTCATGTCGATGCCGGGAAAGATATCCGTCACAAAAACGCCATCATCACCGGCGTGGTAATGACTCCAGTCGGCTTTACCAAGAATACTTCTGTTTCCTTTCTCATCTTCATAGGATAAAACCAGATTGCGGTTAAATTTAAGTTCCCTGTTATTATTGAGAATGGAGGAATACTGGTTTTTTACATCGATTTTGGTGGGCCTAGACTGGTTTGGTGAAGTATAAAGACCGGCTTGCGTGGGATCCGGTTTTAGTTTATAATAAATAGCCAGCAGATTGCCTTGATTGTCTTTGTAATTGATAGGCGAATAGGCCTGGGAAAGGTAGAATTCCTTGCCATTCGATCCCTTTTTAACGTAGTACCGGCTGTATTCGGTCCTTTTCTGAATCAGCTCAATGCACTCAGGAGGTGCGTTTACGGGGGTGAGACCGAACTCCGGATGATTTTGAAATTCTTTGGGAGTCAGACGCAAAAGCTCATCACTCACACTTTTCGAAGTGTTTGCAAAGCTGCTCATATTTCCCAGGCCGTATTGCATCGTTTTCTGCTGTCCCTGAGCAACAAGCTGCAAAGAAAGAAATGCTCCTACCCCCAGCAATAAAGCTTTCGTCTTTTTGAAACGGCCTGATTGAATGTACGAATGATTCATGGTCTATATGGATTGTGTGTGTGTCAACAAACTAATTTCCTTCTCGCAGAAACCTTATTTTTGAACTGAAAAAAACCTTAGCCAGTACATTACAAATTTAATATTTTCTCCCAGATTGCCATCGTTTCCGAATACCGGTAAAATTGTAAAATCAGATTAAACTTTCCTTGTTTTCCTCTGCAGCATCTGAACCTCACCCGAAAAAGAACCTGTCGGTTCTCAGCGTTCCTTTCAACAAGATTTTATCTACCTGACATTCAAACAATCAGGCCTTTCTAAGATAAGTAAAAAACAGAGAAAAGATACAGGAAAGACCCCAGAATATTTCATCGCAAAGCCCTTTCAAGCTTCTCGCCCACCCTGTCGATCCATAACTGTTTTCCCTCCCGGCTCCAATGGCTGTCGCCATGCTTATACATCGCCGCCGGATTCTTTTTGAAATCGGGATACACATCGATGCAGGGAACAGAAACCTCGTCAGCCTTGGCTTTTATCCTGTAAATGAGTCCATTGTATTGGTGGTGTGCATCGTGCAGACTGTCATTCAGCGTTGCCGTATTGGGAATAATGCTGAACCAGACATCCTGAAACCCTTTTTCAATATAGTACCGCCGGATCAAAGCCATGTGAGCTGCAAGTGTATCGGTTTCGGCTTCACTCAAAGGAGCATATATACCTGTATTTTGTATGGTATCCAGTGTTTCTTTCAGGAGAAGAAAGTGTTTGTCAGAAGAAACTGCAATTGCATCCGGCAAACGACCGAATAATGATTGGTTAAGAGCGGTTTTCAATCCACGGATGGGAGAAAACAGGCTGTAATCAAACAGATTGAATTCCAGATTGGAATTGATATTGGGATTGGTGAGCATATCGCGGAAACTCACCTCTGATTCCAGCATGGAGGCAAGAACCTGATTGGCGTCGGAATTCAATGGGCCGTATTGAAACATCTGCGTAAAATAAGATGCATTTTGCAGCCGCCAGCGGGCATAACGTTCGGCCGTTTCAATCAGCAGGATGTTTTTCTTTCTTCCATTCAGGCAAATACCGGCGGTTCCGTTCCGGTAATCAATCTGTACGAGGCTGTCAGCTCCTTTAAAATAAGAAGTGTACAAACGGTTTTGTAAATAACTGTCGTGCAGGAGATACAGATTCAGTCCGCTGTGTTCACATTCGTATTTTTTAAACACAGGATCGGAAGCGGGCTCCTTGTATTGCGGCAGGAAGCACATACCATACAGGTCGCCGTTTTTGTATTGATCAGGTGCAAGCCATTCGCGGGAAAAACGAAAATCGGAAACCCGCTCCATCCATTTCCGGTTGCTGCTGATCAGCAACAAGGCCAGAAAGAAAACCGCTGCGAACGAAAACCTCAGACGTCTTTTCATGGATCAGAATTGAAAATAGATGAATTGTTTTTGATTGTAAATCCCAAACAGGTAACAAGCCAGCACGATGATGCCCAAAACGCTGTAAAAGGAAAGCCTGTTACTGACCTGGAATTTCAAATACATTTCTTTAAGAAAAAGAACAGCGATAAGGCCGAAGGAAAAAACAAGTTCGGTTCCTCCCATTTTGAAATCAGGCCTCTGGCCGATCCGGAATTCCGTCAGCTTGTGCAATACGCTCAAGGCTTCCGTCAGGCTTCCGGCCCTGAAAAAAATCCAGAGCAGTGTGACCAGTATAAAAGTAAAAATGATACCCGGCAACTGTGGCAATCTGGCTTTGGGCAAATACCTGTCACGAAGTGTGGCAGCAATTAGAAAAGCGGCATGAAGCAATCCCCAGATCACAAACGTCCACCTGGCTCCGTGCCACAAGCCGCTGATGGCAAAAACGATGAGTAGGTTCCGGATGTGTTTCCACATTCCGTTCCGGCTTCCTCCTAAAGGAAAATAGAGGTAATCTTTAAACCAGCCGGAAAGCGAAATATGCCAGCGGCTCCAGAATTCGCTCAGACTCGCAGAAAGGTACGGAAGGTTGAAATTTTCCATGAGATCAAATCCCATGACACGCGCTGCGCCAATTGCTATATCGGTATAACCTGAAAAATCGCAATAGATCTGAAACGCATAAAACAACACCGCCACCGACATGCTGAATCCGTTATGCCCCTGTACATTTCCATAACATTCATCCACCACCATGGCAAGGCGGTCGGCTATCACCACCTTTTTGAAAAAGCCCCAGGCCATGCGTAAAATCCCTGCCCGCATACGGTCCGCATCGTATTCATGTTTTTGACGGAACTGGGGCAGCAGATTCTGTGGTCTTTCGATGGGACCTGCCACTAGCTGTGGATAAAACATCACATACAAAGCATACAATCCCAGGTGTTTTTCCGGTAGCTGGCGGCCCCTGTATACCTCAATGGTATAACTCATTGCCTGAAAAGTATGAAAGGAAAGGCCGATCGGCAGAAGGATCTGAAGGGCCGGTATCGGATTATCGGCGTGGAACAAATGAAAAATATGTCCCAGATTGGTATTCAGAAAATTAAAATATTTGTAGAACACCAGGATGCCTACATTGCTTACAATGCTGAGCACAAGCCAGGCTTTCCGAGCTCTCCCGCTGCTTCGTCCGATCAGGTGACCTGCCACATAATCAATCAGGATGGTGGAAAAAAGAATGAGGATGTATTCCGGCACAAAAGCCATATAAAACAAACAGCTGCTGAGCAGCAGAAGTATCCATCTGCTTCGGTGAGGCAAAGCAAAATAAGCACAGCTTACAAAGCCAAAAAAAACAAGAAATTGAAGGGAGTTAAAAAGCATGCTGCAAAACCATTACCGTTCGGAAAACGTCAAAGTTCAATAATAACTTATAAATAAAAGACGTCTCTTGTTTTCTTGCATGAGGGATAGAGGCATTTTTGTCTGAGCTCCTTTGCAGCAACCAATCTGAATGAGGACCTCTCATTTTCAGGTTAAATCGAAAACACCAGAGAACTCCGAACTGCAAAGAGCGAGTGCCAAAAGCCCGACCCCGCATTTCGCGGGAACATGCCTTAATAATTATCCCTCTTAATAGCATTATCATGGTTCGGAACAGTAATAGGCGCGAAGTCGCTCCAGTTGGCATTGATATCAGATTTATAACCAGGCTGAAAGTAAGCAATATCCAGAATATCGAAAAAGGGAAAGCCAATCTGTTTTTTCCTTTAATTTTGCATCCCGCCGGCAGGGCTGTATCCTGCCGTCTTCTAAACGAACATGATGCAACCTTTCAAACACCGCACTCTGGTGCAGATACGATTCAAAGACATTGATGCCCTTGGCCATGTAAACAATGCCAATCACCTCAGCTATTTCGAGCTGGCAAGAATGAACTACTCCGATGATGTCCTCGGGCCGATCGACTGGTCGAAAACAGGCTTCATCCTGGCCAGTGCCCGTATTGATTACAAATTACCAATTATGCTGAAAGACAAGCTTTTTGTGCTTTCCCGTGTCACTAAAATGGGCACGAAAAGCTTTGAAATTGAGCACCTCATTGTGCGCATTGAAAGCGATGGAACAGAAACCACGCTGGCCAGCGGCGCTAGCGTGCTCGTATGCATGAATTATGCGAACATGAAAACCATTCCTATTCCGGATGAATGGAAGAAAAAGGTTTTCGAATTTGACGGAGTAAAGGCTACCGCTTAAACAGCCTTTCGTCCATTCATTTGCGTTTCCTGCCGGGCACAAAAATCAGGACCTGGCTCCGGTGAATTTGATTAAATTTGTATGACCATCTCTTTAAAATAATCTCTCATTCCAATTCTCATGTACAAATATCTTTTTGCGATCCTTCTGTTTTCCAGTCTGAATCTGTTTGCTCAGGACAAAGACACGCATCCCAACTGGCAGCTGCAGGACCCGGCGGCGGACAAAGTCTACGGAGTATCCGCAGAAAAGGCTTATCAGCTGCTCAAAGGACGCACACCGAAACCTGTTATTGTGGCCGTGATTGACGGAGGAACAGATATTACACATGAAGACCTGAAAGCCGTGATCTGGACAAACACCGGAGAAATACCCGGTAACGGGATTGATGACGACCACAATGGTTATGTCGATGATGTGCACGGATGGAATTTTCTGGGCGGAAAAAACGGCAACATCGATCACGAAAGTTCTGAGCTGGCGCGTTTGTATCATCGCCTTGGTAAAAAATATGCCAATGTGGATACCAGCTCTCTGAAGGCGGATGACCGCAAGGAATATGCAGAATATAAAAAGATAAAAGCAAAATTCAGTGCCGAACAAATGCAGCTCCTGAACCAAATGATGGTTATCGGAGAACTGAATACACTCGTTCAAAAAATAAAAAAAGAAAATAACGGAAAACTGACACGCAAGGGCGTGAAAAAATACAAGCCGGTGGATGACCGGGAAAAAGCTTTCAAACGTGCCTTAAAAATAGGCTTGCTGCTGGGAGGCAATGCCGATGAGTTCGACAAAGAAATCAATGATGGCATGAAGCAGCTCAGCAATTCGGCCAAATACAATAACCTCAACACCGATTCCATTCGCATGGCTGTTGTCGGAGATGATCCTTATAACCTGTCGGACCGCAATTACGGCAATAACGATGTGATAGGTCCCGAGGCACTGCACGGAACGCATGTAGCAGGCATCATCGCAGCCTCCCGGAACAATAACCTGGGAATAAACGGTGTGGCGGACAATGTGCAGATTATGGTGGTAAGAGCCGTACCTGATGGGGACGAGCGCGACAAAGACGTAGCGAATGCCATTCGCTATGCAGTCGACAACCACGCCTCCATCATCAACATGAGTTTTGGAAAATACTATTCACCGGGGAAGCAGGCGGTGGACGAAGCCATCCAGTATGCAGCCGATCATGATGTATTGCTTATTCATGCTGCGGGAAATGAAAGTAAAAACAAAGATGAAGAAAACAGCTTCCCCACCAACGAACTGAATTCCGGTAAAGTGGCAGACAACTGGATCGAGGTTGGTGCAAGCGACCGGAAGAAAGGCTCTAAGCTGTTAGGCAGCTTTTCCAATTACGGTAAAAAGCACCTTGACCTTTTTGCTCCGGGTGTAGGCATTTATTCAACAGGACCTGGCAATACATATATCAATGAAAGCGGAACAAGTATGGCAGCACCTGTTACAACAGGCGTTGCCGCTATGATCCGCGAATATTTCCCTGAACTCAAAGCCGCAGAGGTGAAAGCCGTGCTGATGAAAACCGTAACACCATACACCAAGAAGGTTGAAACACCCGGCCAGCCAAAACAAAAACAATTACTGTCCGATATGAGCGTCAGTGGTGGTATTGTCAACGCTTACAACGCTGTAAACAGTCTTCTGAAAAAATAAAACCTATTCACTCAATTTGAAAACAGGCAGCCATAAGGCTGCCTGTTTTGTTTGTTTCCATTTGTCCCCCTAAACTTTTCCTGTTTAAAGGCCTTATTATCCGGGAAAAAAAATCCTTCAGACTAGCCAATCCGTTTCATCCTCCCTCATTTCTTCCGCTTCTCAAGGGTTATTCATGACTTCCGAATATCCCCAATCGGTAGAGCATTCCAAAATATCAGTTGAGCGATCAAAAACATTGAGATAACGAAACATGCAGCAGGTCGGCAGGAAGTACTGGTATGTTTGCGAAAGAAATCAATCGTGATGAATCATTCAAATTAAGAACATGAAAAGACCTGTTACATTCCATATACCGGTATTTAATAAAAAATGGCTTCTGATACTCTCAGCGCTGTTTGTATTTCTATCGGCACACACCGTTTTTGCGGCGAAAAGCATCAACCCGGCTGCACCTGCCGCTTATACCGGCCCCAATCAATCCATTTGCAACGGAACTACGGTAAGCCTCGGAGGCGCTGCTGTCGCCGGAAGCACCTATTCCTGGTCTCCGGGCACAGGACTCAGTTCCTCGACAGTTTCCAATCCAAATGCCAGTCCCAATGCAACCATAACTTATACCCTGACAGAAACCAATGGTGGTGTCTCAAACAGCAATACGGTCACCATTACGGTGAATCCTGTTCCTGATGATAACACAGGTCCTGACCAGGTGATATGCTTAGGCTCAGGGGTGTCAATCGGGGCAGCTCCTTCACCCGGCAGCAGCTATTCCTGGAGCCCGTCAGCAGGCCTGAGCTCGAGTACCGTTTCAAATCCAACTGCATCCCCTGCGGTTTCCACCACTTATACACTGGTAGAAACATATACAGCGACCGGTTGTTCATCAAACAATACGGTACAAATTGTTGTCAACCCGCTTCCTGCCGCCAATGCCGGAAGCAATCAGACCATCTGCGCCGGTTCAAGCGCCACCATCGGTTCAGCACCTGTAACCGGCAATACCTATACATGGTCGCCGAGTACCGGTCTCAATTCACCATCTTCCTCACAACCGGTAGCAAGCCCAACCGTTACTACAACTTACACGCTTACGGAAACCATCACAGCCACTGATTGCCAGAAAACAAATACAGTCGTGGTAACGGTGAATCCAGCACCTGCCGCAAACACAGGGCCGAATCAAACCATTTGCTCGGGCACAGGCGCCGGAGGTGGTGTTACAATCGGTGCGGCACCAGCCGCCGGAGATACCTATACCTGGTCACCTGCAACCGGTTTAAGTTCAACCACGGTTTCCAATCCCACAGCGAGCCCGGCTGTAACAACTACTTATACGCTCACGGAAACAAATACATCAACGGGTTGCACAAAAACCGGAACGGTTACCGTCAATGTAAACCCGGCCCCTGCTGCCAATACCGGTCCTAACCAGACCATATGCAACGGTTCCGGGGTTGTGATCGGTTCAGCTCCCGTTTCAGGTGACACCTATAGCTGGACACCGGCAACAGGCCTCAGTTCGACCACTGTATCAAACCCTACTGCCAGCCCTGTTGCAACCACCACCTATACTCTTACCGAAACAATCACTGCAACAGGCTGCAGCCGAATGAATGTTGTGACAGTAACCGTGAACCCAAGCCCAGCGGCCAACACAGGGCCCAACAAAGGCATTTGCCTGGGCGGAAGCACCACCATCGGCGCTCCGCCAGTAGCCGGCGATACCTATTCCTGGTCTCCCCTGCTCGGCCTGAGCTCAACAACTTCTTCCCAGCCAACGGCTAGTCCGCTTGTAACAACCACCTATACATTAACCGAAACAATAACTGCAACAGGCTGTACACAAACCGGTACGGTCACGGTAACTGTTAGCGCGCCCCCAACACCCATCGCCGGCCCCAACCAAACCATTTGCGAGGGCGAAAGTGCTACACTGGGAACGGCAGTATCTATACCCGGACACACCTATACCTGGACACCCACTACCGGTCTGAGTACCCCCAACGCATCACAAACACTTGCATCCCCTTCGGTAACCACTACCTACACACTCACAGAGAGCAGTGCAGCCGGATGCTCGAAATCGGACAGCGTTAAAGTGACCGTGAATCCCGCTCCCGCTGCAAACGCCGGAACCAATCAAACCATTTGCGACGGCTCAACAACAACGATCGGAGCGCCTCCGGTCAGCGGACATACTTATTCCTGGTCGCCTGCAACAGGCCTGAGTTCTACAACCTCTTCACAACCAACAGCCGCTCCGACCACGACAACCACCTATAC
>DASYGQ010000111.1:0-13970 GCA_035999585.1 Bacteroidia bacterium
ACGGTATTCGAATACCTTTCGGATGTAAGGCTGGAGCTTGCCAAAAACGATTTGCTTGACAAACGCAAATCCGCGACGGAGATCGCCTTTGAGCTGGGCTATTCATCCCTCCAGCACTTCAGCTCGGCTTTCAAAAAGAAGTTTGGCATTGCACCCAGTAAAATATAGCAAGCGATGCGAGCTTTTTGACGTATTGTTGAAGGAAACCAATTACTGGATGATATGGCATCTGATCAGATTCCAGGTTCCCTTCTCTGTACCTTTGGAAATATACCTCCTCACTATTCCGTAATATTTTCCTATCCAGTGCATATCAGGCCAGCTATCGGGGATCTGAAGTACATGTGTCATAGTGAGTGTGTCCAAATGGAAAGTGCAGGTATCGATTTCTGTAACGCGTTGATAAGGCACAGTAATGTAATAAATCCAGGATGGGTTATTTACTGAATCCTTAGAATAAACTATATACAAAGTAGAGTCAATCAAATATTCTTGACATGCATTGTAAGCATGGTTGGGGTATACTATCCTGGTTGGTGTTCGCTGAGCATTGATAAAACTATTTTTATTGGTAAAAGAACTGTGTAAGGAAACCAGAAACCATTCCGTTGAAACGTGTGTTTGCTTGTCGGTGTTTATTCCTGTATCCAGTTTGGTTACGTAAACGCTGTCAGTCCGGCCAAGATTATCCTGATAAATCCAATATGTTCCCACCCTGAAAAGTGCATAGGCTCTTCCCATTGAGTTGACCGGGTAAAAATTCTGGCTTGGTAAGGTTGGAGGAGGAGGGCAATCCTGTCCCGTTTTAACCGGATTAGGATTCTCTTTCCTGCAGGCCCAGAGAAGCAGAGCGCAAATGAAAAATACAAGAGGTGATTTTTTCATCAACAATATAGATTTGGAACACTAAGGTAAACGATAATTAATTCTTGCAGAACTGGATTGATCAAACGGTGGGTTTGACTGTACAGATTGCGATTTGAACACGAAAGCCTTTCACTTCTTCCGTATCACAAGAGCTCCAACCATTTTATCGTGCCATCCCTGTGTTTTTTCATCCTTGTACATCACCCAGACCCCGATACAAAACGGAATAATTACAAATAATACGTAGATATAACGGAGGGCCGCATTTTTGAATGTGAGCCTGCCTCCGTTTTCATCAGTCACTTTCAGACCCAGAAACTTCTTTCCGAAAGTCGCTTGTCCGGATGAGCTTTCCATGACACCGTAATACAAAGACCAGACGAGCAGTCCCACTACAATGCGTCCAAGCTGATGATCGGAACGGGTGTATTCGGAGCCCCATACCACAATATCCAGGAGCACCACCGGGAAATATAAAATGAGGGAATCAATCAGATAGGCCACAGTCCGGGAACCCAATGAAGCGTAGATGACATCCTCCTGAGAAATATCGGCATGTTCAGAATTGGGGATGTTCTCGTTTTCACTAAGGTTTACTTTCGGCTTTTCCAGTCCGAACAAATCACGTTCCTGAAAAAATTCGGGGACTTCTTCATTTTCCATGGCTTTTTTGATTGAATGTGAGCATGAATATGGATTGTATGATTGGCCGCTGATTGTTATGATTCTTATGATAGAAATTGATTTTGTCCAATCAGGATATGATTTTTTCAATCTTTATTTAACAGCATACATTTTGATTGCTTTGCCAAATCTTCCCGCACTCAAGGCACAAATAAATGTTCCGGATGCACCATCAGGCAAGCTGAATTCCAGGGTGTAGGTACCTGCACTCTTCTTTTCATTTACCAGGGACCGGATCTTCCGGCCTGCATCGTCAAAAAGTTCCAGCACCACCTCTTCCGTCCTGGGAATCGTATAAGTGACGGATGTTGTTTTGTGGAAAGGATTGGGAACATTCTGACGGAGCGCATACCCGTTCAGATCGGGGTGCTCCTCAATACCGGCAGGGCTGTTGCTGTATTTATAGATCTGCCGGCCCACTGCATAACCCACAGAATCATTGACAAATCGTATCCGGTTGAGATACATGAATGTTGGAAAGGATGAAAATGTCAGGCCTCCGTCGTTTGTAGTCAGTGAAGACTTATCTCCTCCTATCCAACCCACTGAACTATTTGCAAAACCAATACCTTGTGACCAGCCGTATTTGGTTCCTGCAATCACATGTTCAGTCCAGGTATTTCCTGCATCTGTTGATTTAAAGTACTTGAGTGTATCAGTTTGAACAACCCTTTCCACGGAAACATAATAAGTATTTCTGTCAGCTTTTTCAATTTTCCAACCATGGTCACCTGCAGCAGCACCAATTATTTTGGGTACCCAGGTAAGACCTCCATCTGTTGTATAGAGAATAATGGAATGTGCAGTATGGTAATCTGTCGTGTTGCCACCTACAGCAAATCCCGTATCTCTGGAAATAAAAGACAAATCAATGAGAAAGCCTGCATAAGAGCCCATGTATTTGGAAGTCCAGGTAAGACCGCGATCCACACTTCTTATGAAAAAAGCGGGACTGTCAATACGTCCGCAGGCCACGATCACGGAATCACTGACAATCCTCATTCCGCAAATACCTTTGGGTCTTGGTCCGGAAATGTTTGTAACGGGATTCCAGGTATTTCCACCATCGGCAGTCTGATACAGCGGATTAGTATCTGGGGTGGACGTAAAGGCACCCGGGCCAAGATTCCCTGCAAACCCATGTAGTGAATCCAGAAAGCCGATGCAGCGGAAGGATGTTGACTGCTGGGTCGTTTTAATCCAGGACTGACCACCGTTATATGTTTTCCAGACCTGACCGTTGACATTCACAACCCAACCCTTGTTCTCCGTGATGAAAAAAACATCGTCATGCCGGAAAGTCTGAACCGGTGAGTTGGGCAATAGGTGCCAGCCCGGTTGAGCGGAGGCTATTGCGGAGAGGAAAAAAGCTAAAAAGAGGAAATACTTTACCATGCTTTCTTTTGTTAAATGCGTTTACAAAACAAAGGGGATGGATTGGGAATAACCAAATCTAGTCTTTTTTCTTCCTCCGAACGAATCTTGTACTTTTTTTCGGTACCTGTATTATTTCGCCTGCTCAGACACCTCAAATATTCCAAACGTGTTCTGATCCGTATCGAGGAAATAGCCTTGCCAGCAGCGCCCGGGGATGGCGAACTTAGGCATGGCCACACGTCCGCCCTGTTTGAGGATCAGCTCTGCTGTCTTATCAAAACTTTCTACCTGCACCGAACAAACAAAAGCGTTTGTTCCGGCCGGCATGGCTGGAACTGCAACCGGGCGTTTGAGAAGCCCGCCGCTGATGCCATTTGTTTCAATGCGGAAGTATTCAATGGGAACAAATTCCTGCCGGATGAATTTCCAGCCAAAAATGTTTTTATAAAATTCCACTTCCCGTTCCGGGTCGGAGGATTGGATTTCGAAATAGCCGATTGTGTTCATGGGAGTTTCAGATTTTCAGGACATCCGTATCTTTTCAATCATCAAGTGCTTGTTCACCTTCAGAATCATCTCCGACATGATTTTCTCCTTCTCTTCCAGGTCGAGCAGATTTTGACGGGATGCTTCAATCACAGGCTTCAGATTCGCGAGATTGGCCTTCATGGGCGCCAGCGCTTCAGCGTTTTGCCTTTGCGTCTCCTCATCCAGGTTCCGGCCTTCCATCTTCTTCTCGAGCTCGGCAACCACGTGCTCCACATAACCAATCATATCCCAGGGATTGTTGGGTGCGTTCCACACAAATTCAATGTTGCAGCGCCGGCATTTGTATTTATTGCTCACCCAGCCCTGCGGGCTTTTGTCGGTTCCCACCAGTTTCAAATGCGCATTCTTACCGCATTTCGGGCACAGGGCATTGTCTTTAATAAGTTCTTTGAGCTGTTCCCGCTGACCCAGGATAACCGAACGGTTTTCAGCATGGATCTGGAGCTGCTCGAGGAGTTTGTCGCATGTTTCAAGCAACTGAAGATATTCCTCACCCAGCTTTCCTTCTTCTTTCAGGGTTATTGCATGCTTCTTGAAAAAGCCTGCCAGTCGTATGAATTCTCGCTCACTAGCGTTGAATTTCTGATCCATCTGAGTATTATCTTAAGTGATAAAGATAGAATAATTTGATAAAAGGCTGGCTGTACAAAAAGATCCGGTTTTCGTGCCGGCCTTAAAAAAGCTTCCTTTATTGGCCGCTGATTCTCATGATGATCATGATTTATCAGATCATTTTTTATCATAACAGATCATGAGAATCAGCGGCCTGTTACGCGAACCTTTATTCCCTGAAATCAAGAAACACTTCATCTCCTGTTTGAATATTTTCGAATCAAACCTATTAAAAGATTTGAATAACCAAAAGTCAAGCTCTGTGAAAAAGCAATTTCTAATACTTATTAGAAAGCAGGGTGGCCGCTGTTTTATTCAAAATATTACTCTATATTTCGGTTAGAATACGGTGAATATCCTACCGGAATCCGGCATCCCAACAGCCGGAGCGTCCTGAACCACCCGTTATTTCCAAAACCAAAAACATGAAACAGACTACAAAAACCACTCATCCGGTGCTGCGTATGCTTGTGTGCACAACGCTCATCCTTGGCGCTTTCCAGGTGCAGGCACAGAATCCGAAAATCAAGGTGTATTTCAACCGTCTTGTAAACACAGCGGTATCCACAGGCACTCCTGCCGTTTACCTGCACAACTCCATGGCCGACACCATTGCCGCTTACATCAAAAGGTCTAAATATTCGGTCGACATTGCTCAGTACGATTATTCCGCATCCAGCTCCGGCAGCACCATGGCTGTGATTGCGAACGCCTGCAATGCCGCACAGGCACGTGGAGTGGTGGTACGCTGGATCTACGACGGCAGCCAGCCGAACTCGGGACTCACCCTTCTCAACTCCGGTGTTAACAAACTGGCGAGTCCGGTTACCACCGGTTATATCATGCACGACAAATTCACGGTCATTGATGTAAACTCCGCCAATGCCAGCGATGCTTATATTCTCACCGGGTCGAACGACTGGGGTGTGACTCAGACCGACTCCTGCTATAATAACCTGGTTGTTTTTCAGGACAAGCCTCTGGCCAATGCCTATTACCTGGAGTTCAATAAAATGTGGGGAGGTACGGGTGCCACTCCTGTTTCGGCTAACTCCAAGTTCGGAACAGCCAAAACACATTCGGCAGTGAACAGCTTTAACGTGAACGGAACAACCGTTGAATTGTTTTTCAGCCCGAAAGACAGTGCAGAAGCTCACCTGGCCAAGGCCATCAATACCGTTAACAACGAATTGTTTTTCGGTATCTACACATTTACATCCACGACCATCGCCAATCTGATCAAGACAAAATACCAGGGCGGCATTTCTGCTTTCGGCATCATGGACTCTTACAGCCAGACCAACACTCCTTATACCACCCTGAGCCCTGTGATGGGCGCCAACCTCAAAGTGTTTACCGGTGCAACCACCTATGTGGTGTACCACAACAAAACAATGCTCATCGATCCGCTCAGTCCCTCATCCGATCCGCAGGTGTTTACCGGTTCCTATAACTGGACCAGCGCCGGAACGGCGGCAAATGATGAAAACTCGATCATCATACACGACGCCACCATCACCAATGAGTATTACCAGAGCTTCTGCCACAACTTCACCGATGTGGGCGGAACAGCCTGTCCCAATATTGCAACCGGCATTGAGGAAGCAGAAAATGCTTCATCGCTCAATCTGTATCCCAATCCTTTCACCGATGAGCTGACGATCCGCCTGGGCTCCCTGGCTCAGCACGCAAAGATCCGTGTGTTCGACCGTCTTGGAAGAACAGTTCTGGAAGAAGAGCGCTCCAATACACAGGAGATGATCCTTTCATTGCCCGGCCTTGGTACCGGAATGTATGTGGTGGCTCTGGATACGGACGGACAAATCCGTTACCGTAAAGTGCTGAAATAATTTCCCTTCGAATATCTTTGAAACGCAAAAACACCCGGAGTTCCGGGTGTTTTGCGTTTCAAACAAAAAGATTATTATTTCACCTGCATGATCACAAGATGTGCAGAAACAGGGCCCGGGCCACCCGCCATATTGGTGATCGTAACAGCGTTCGAACTTGCAGCAGGGTGCCGCACGGTAAGGGTTGAGTTGACAACGCTTGTCTGAATAAGACAGGTACCCGTCAGCTGTGTTGTGCCTGTTGCGCGCCCCACCGTGGTATAAGCAAGCTCGGTTCCGTTAAGAGTAAGAACAAGCTGTGTCGGCTCGTTGATGCTCACCTGAAAAGTCACAGAATAGGTTCCTACCTTTGCCAGGTTGACAGCGCTGGTGGAAGTGCGTGTAACGTTTGTTCCTCCGCTGGGTCCGTTCTGAGGGAAATCAATATCCGCTCCTGCGCCCAGAATCACAGCATTGTCGCTCGGCATCAAAGCATAAAAGTCGGCAAAATCAGCTGTCCCGCCTGCAGTTCCTGAACTGCCGCTTGTCTTTGCATACAAGGCATAAGGGACGCTCAGTAATTGGGTGGTTCCTGAAATGGAATAGGAAGTGCCACCTGAAATATCTGTTTCCGTTTTTATGAAATAAAGTCCGCCTCCCCAATTGATTGCTGAAAATACGCCGGATACCACTGTACCTGTTCCAATCTGAATAGTTGCCAGTCCGTTCGCATTCGTGAGCGGAGTCTGCGTTTCCGTATATACACTGGCCCCTCCAACCGATCCGGTCAGGATGCTGATGCGCATACCAACCGTTGTTGATTTCACGAGTGCATTGCTGTTGTCGCGTATGACAGCCTGGTAAGACATTGCCTCAGGTGCCTGTCCGAAAATGTTCAACGTGATGGCTGTTGCTGCCAATAATGTAAGTATCTTTTTCATGGGTTTGTTTTTAGTGGCTTTTAATGATTTTAAATGACTTCAGATCTTTGCTTCCACCGGTTACCTTCAGAAAATAGGTAGCTTCCTGTAAACAGCTCATATCAATTCTTGATTCAGGGTATCGAATCTTTCGCTTCTCCACCACCCTTCCGGTTACATCGCTCAGTTCGTAAAACAGATCACTGTCGGCATAGTCCGGTATGTTCAGCATGAGATAATCCGTTGCCGGATTCGGATAGGCGGATATGTTCATCGCTGATGCTTTGTTTTCACCGACACCGGTAATCACATACATTTCATAAGACTGCTGCACACCTGCTGCCGCAGAGCCTGTGCCCGACTGAGCAGTTAAATAGGCTACCTGTCCCACTGAGTAACTGACCGTGCCACCGCTTCCGGCAGCATCCGTACCGCCTGCCAGTACAGCCTGTTGCGCATGAAGACTTGTAAGGCCTGCTCCCATCAGGAGGAGTGCGCATAAATTGTTTTTGTGTTTCATTTTTTACTTTGTTTAATGAACTGATGCATTACCGTCTGTGGAGAATTACATTTTCAAACTCTCAAAATATTCTTTTACAAAGGCATGCTGTTGCTTGTCGCTCATTTTATCTGCCGTCTTCACCTCGAATTTTATTTTCGCAAACTGATGATCGGCTTTCAGAAGGTTAAGGAGCTCCGATTTAGCATCAGATGGTCCAAACAGCAATACCTGATCATAGCCTTTGATGGCCTCACCCAGGTGCTTGTAAAAATCTTTCTGTTCGTGCTGCTCTTTGTTGTGCATGAGCTTTTCGCTTTGACCGGGGCTATGCTCTTTGGCTTCGTGTGTAAATTTGGAGGAAATGGTTTTCGTTTCCATGGCGGGTGTTGTCCATTCAATTAAATGGGCGTTCATGTGGTCCATCCAGATACCCAGTGAGGTTGATTTTGACATTTTATATGGTTTTAGAAAAGGTTAGAAAGAAATATCCTGAGCAAACAGGAATGATGATACCTAAAGATAGGTAACGTCAGAGCCCCGGAATTAGAATTCGCCCACATCCGGTTATAGATAGCCCAGAGCAAGCATACGATCGCCTGTGTTTTTGCATAACCTGCAGCGATCAGGGTTTATTTGAGTGGTGGTCTCATAAACAAACGTTGTATAGCGGTTGAAATGTTTCTCTTGTGCTTCCGGCTATAAAAGCCACCCCTTGAGCGAATATTAATTACAACAGGGTATTACGGACCTATTTTTACTCTGCAACATTAACATTGAGGATAGAACCAATAACTGCAAACATGAAAAAGTACCTCCCTCTCACCGGAAGAATTCTTTTCTCTCTTATTTTTCTGATGACAGTACTCAGTCACTTTAAGAAAACAACGATCGCGTATGCAGAATCGCAGGGTGTGCCCTTTTCCGACCTGCTTGTTCCTTTGTCAGCCATCATCGCATTTTTGGGTGGATTAAGCATCACACTTGGTTATAAAGCCAGAATAGGCGCCTGGCTAATTGTTGTATTCCTGGTACCTGTCAGTTTTTATATGCATGCTTTCTGGTCAGAAAGTGATCCTATGAAAATGCAGATGCAGGCAGCTAACTTCATGAAAAACATGGGACTGTTGGGTGGCGCTTTGCTGATCTGCTATTTCGGATCGGGACCACTCAGTCTGGATAACAAGCCTGAACTGTCCGGCCGTGTTTCCTGAAAACGGATAAAGAGATTACCACTTAACCATTTAATCGCATCCATCATAAACCCCCATCCGGTCTCAATCAGAAAACACCTTATATTTTATCGATGACATGCGGAGAATAAGCTTCCTAATCTCCGCATTCATGCGGAGATTAATTTGTCAATGCGGAGAATAAGCCGTATATTTACCGCATAAATGCGGAGAATAAATGCCTAAATACATCCATCAATTAAAAAACTGGCCTGATTTCACCTGGGATAATGAGGCCATACAAGCCTCGTTATCAGAGATCAGGCACAAGCAAGGGCGCTTAAAAGGCCAGATGGAAATGCTGGGCTTTGCCTTGAGAAATGAAACGGCCCTTCAAACCTTAACCCTGGATGTCATCAAGTCCACTGAAATAGAAGGAGAATTTTTACATCCCGATCAGGTTCGCTCATCCATTGCCCGACGGCTTGGAATGGATATTGCCGGATTAGTGCCTGCCGACCGTCAGGTGGATGGTGTGGTGGACATGATTTTGGATGCCACGCAGAATTACAACAAGCCTCTCAATAAAAACCGGCTGTTCGGATGGCATGCCTCCCTTTTTCCTGCCGGCAGAAGCGGGTTACACAAAATTGCCGTCGGCCGCTGGCGTGGTAATGAAAATGGACCCATACAGGTTGTATCAGGGGCAATGGGCAAGGAAAAAGTGCACTACGAAGCACCGGATGCAGATCGGCTGAAGCATGAAATGGATTTGTTTTTAAAATGGTTTCAGTCGACCCCTTCGATGGATGCGGTATTGAAATCTGCCATTGCTCATTTCTGGTTTGTGACCATTCACCCCTTTGATGATGGAAACGGCCGTATTGCAAGAGCTATTGCAGATATGCAACTGGCAAAAGCAGATGGAAGTCCCCAGCGCTTTTACAGCATGTCGGCTCAGATCCGGCTGGAAAGGAATGCCTATTACAGCATGCTTGAAAAAAGCCAGAAAGGC
This sequence comes from Bacteroidia bacterium, assembly GCA_035999585.1. Classification (GTDB taxonomy): domain Bacteria; phylum Bacteroidota; class Bacteroidia; order Palsa-965; family Palsa-965; genus Palsa-965. The sequence continues at coordinate 9,525 of DASYGQ010000111.1, forward strand.
TCACTCGATATCACCGAATGGATCCAGTGGTTTTTGAATTGCCTCGATCGTGCCTTGAATGCAACGGATGAAGTACTGAACAAGGTTCTAAGTAAAACAAGATTTTGGGACAGGCATGCTCAAACACCTGTCAACGAAAGGCAGCGCCTTTTAATCAACATGCTGTTTGATGGCTTTGAAGGGAAATTAACTTCTTCCAAATGGGCTAAGATTGCCAAATGCTCTGCAGACACTGCATTACGTGACATCCAGGATCTGATCCACAAAGAGATACTTGAAAAAGAAGTGGCGGGGGGGAGAAGTACGAGTTATCTGTTGAAATAATAATTGCGATCCGACCCCGGCCCATTATTCATTTCAAATAACAACAGTCTAAATACTGCCGGAAACTATTCCTACGAATATTTAACAGACCGCAGATCTTTATAATTGGTTATGATTTACCTGATCCGCTCTTATCATAACCAATCATAAAGATCCGCGGCCCATCACACAAAACGCTTCACTCCAAACGGTGAAATTAACCGAAAGGCAATAAATCAGGCTCCAGATAGTTTTCCTTTGCCTCGGAAGAATTGTAGATATCCATCCGGTAATGAAAAGCCATCAATTCCCTGAAATTATTTTTTAGCCGAGGGAACTCAGCCATAAAATCCCTGAAATTATCTGAGCACGATTTACCCATGAAATGATTCACCGCCCTGACTGCGGCAACCGTCAGGGTTTTGTTGAATTTGTCTTTCACTCCCAGGAAGCTGACATAAGCCATCAGCTGTTCACAAACCTTATCCACTGCCTTTTCACAATCCAAATTGCAGATATGAATCCAGGCAAGTCTCAAATGCGCCTCGTGACTGAACAGCTCCGGGTTCAGACTGCAATTCGAAAATGCCTTTTCAAATTCCGTATCGCTTAGTTCGAAGTGGTTTTTCATGATATCGTCTTTGCATTGTATACAAAAATAATAAGGCGCCTGCGCACCCGAACTCTTTTACTCACTCTGAATTATGCTTTTACCTCATCGTGATTCACCATCCAGACGTACCCGAACTTATCCTCCAGCATGCCAAAATAAGCACCCCAGGGAGCAGTGCCGATGGGCATGGTCACTTTGCCGCCTTTAGCGAGGCCATTGAAGATCTTGTCGGCCTCCTCTTTGGATTTGGCATCCACCGCCAGTGACAGATTCTGGCCGGTGATTACCTTACCCATATTGGGGTTTGAATCGCTGCCCATAATAATGGTTTCCTTGTTGATGGGGTAAGACACATGCATGATCTTGTTCTGCCAGTCGGCCGGCAATTCATGACCCGGCATGGGCATGTCTTTAAAACGTGTGATCTGTTTGAACTCTCCGCCGAAAACGGATTTGTAGAAATTGAAAGCTTCTTCGCAATTCCCGTTGAATGTGAAATAAGGGTTGATGGTCATGGTATGGATGTTTTAGTGTTAATTTTTTCTTTGGCAGGACGAATTTAGGGATTTTCCATACCCCTTGTCAAGCATGAACCGATTAATCAAAACCCATCACAGGGATCCGGCGGCTGCGATCATCTCCAATATATCTGCACGCACGCCTGCGGACTCCACATATATTTCATCCGGATATTCCCTGGAGTCGCTCACTCCGATGCCGCCCTCTGCCTCCACTTGAACGCCTCCTTCCAAGACAATGCTGAAATTAAAATCGCTGACATTGGCAATTCCTTTCTGATGGAATAATTGTTGTATCTGTTGCCTGTAATTATTGTATCCGGGCAAAGGACGCAACATCCCTCCAATGCCTCCCATGGATTCATCGGTGATTTTGAGATCTGCCTCTCCGATCTGAGTATTGTCGATGAATACAAAGGCTTTCATGGCTGGTTATTCTTTTGTTACAATACTAAACTAATGAAAGAGACCAGGCAAAGCATGAAACCTGGTTTGTAAATTTGTTGATTACCGGCAATGGAATAAAAAACAGGAACGGCAATTAAAAACGAATTATCAGGCATCACTTTGCCCTTTTATACTCTCCGTCAAACAGCACGACCCAGGTCTTACCCCGGTCTTTGCTGGTGCTCCAGGTCTGCCTGACCGAACCATTTTTCATTTTCTCCCACACAATCTTATTCAGGCCTTTTTCAGCGTCTCCGTATGCGGTATCGTCCATGATCATTTTGCCGTCCTGCAGTCCTCCTGTCAGAAACAGCGTGAGGCCTGAATTGTCGATCCAAAACTGCTCCCAGCGTTTTTTATCCGGATTGTATTTATTCAGACTTTTGCCTACGTAAGAGCCTTTTACAACCGAATAATTTTCCAGTATTCCCACACTGTCAATGATGGATTCGATATGACTTTTACCGGCCAGCGTTTCCGTTCCGAATTTGTAAACCTCCCAGGTCCCGATCCAAAAATCAAACTGGTGGTACATGGCTTTCAAATCTTTGTTTGGCTGCTGGGCCTGCATCTGAAAAGTGGAAATAAATAAAAAGAAGGCAAGTGCTTTTTTCATACGGAGAAAATATTCGTGTTTATCCAAATCTAGACCATTTCTCCCATCCTGCCAAAACCATCTCCTCACCGGGCATACTCCGACGCGTTCCATTTGTATATATATTCATTGGCTTAGATTAATACCCGCTATCTCCACACGAACGATACTATTTCTGCCATCAAAACGGAAGCAATCGCTGTTGGCCATTCCTGCCTTTGAAATAATCATTCAATGAACAAAACGCTTAAAATCTTTTACTTATATTGTAGAACCTAATATCGATTTATGGCGGGAAAAGATCTAAAAAGCGCGGATGCGGTCGGCATTTCCTACAATGAAATAAAGCTGCTGGGTGAAATAGGCCAGCAAATCACCGCCACCTTATCGGTGGAAGAAATCATCAGAAAGACTTATAAGAATGTAAATTCCCTCATGGACGCCACTGTCTTCGACATCGGCATCTACAACAAAGAATTAAACAGGCTCGATTCATACGGAGGCATCGAGAAAGGCGAAGAGCTCCCCTTCAGTTTCTACAACCTCAATGATAAACTCCGTCCGGCTGTCTGGTGCTTCAAGAATCAAAAGGCCTTTTACACGAACGACTACCGCAACGATTACAACACTTTCTTTCCCGGTGCACAGGTGCCCGAAACTGTTGCCGGTGACCGCACCTACTCCATCATTTACCTTCCCCTGACCATTCAGGAAAAGAAAATAGGTGTCATTACCGTCCAGAGTATGGTCCGAAATGCCTATACGCCGCATCACCTGGATATCCTGACCAACCTCGCCGTATATGTGGCCACGGCTCTTGAAAACGCCAGGCTCTATCGCAACATGGAAGACGAAGTGAAGCTCCGGACGCTTGAAATCATTGCACAAAAAGAAGAACTCGAAATATCAAACAAAAACATTCAGCTCCTGAGTGAGCTCGGGCAGCAGATTACAGCCACGCTGTCTGTCGAGGAAATTGTCAACAAGACCTATAAAAACATCAACGGACTGATGGATGCCACAGGCCTTCTGATTGGCATCCATGACGCGGAAAACAACCGGCTCGTGTTCCCGGGAGGCATGGAAAAAGGTGTCAAAATTCCGCTGTACTCCTATCAACTGGACGACAAGAACCGGTCATCGGTGCATTGCTTCAACAATCAGGAGGAGATGGTCATGAACGATTATGCGAATGATTTCACCCGCTTCTTTCCGAATGTCCCCGTTCCAAGGCCAAGCGTTGGCGAACTGCCGGCATCACTGATCTATATTCCATTGACGGTGCAGGACAAGCGTATCGGTGTCCTCTCCGTTCAGAGCTTCAAAAAGAATGCCTATAACGATTACCACCTGAGCATATTGCGGAACCTGGCTGTTTATGTGTCCATCGCCCTGGAGAATGCCCGCCATTATGAAGATATGGAGCAGAAAGTCCTGGAGCGAACCAAAGAAGTGGTGGGCCAGAAGGAGGAGCTTGAAAAACAGTCAATGGCTCTTCAGCAGTCTTACGACAACATTAACCTGCTTGGAAAGATAGGCCAGCAGATCACATCCACCCTCAACCTCGAAAATGTGCTGAACATCGTTTATGAACATGTCAACAAACTCATGGACGCCAGCAGTTTCGTGATCGGGTATTACGATGAACCGACACAGAAAATACAGCTGAAGCTCGGCATCGAAAACAAACAGCGCCTGCCCTATTACGAGTACGACATGTCCGATAAAACCCGCCTGGCAGTTTGGTGTGTCGACAATAAACAGGAGGTCTTCATCAACGAAAACTCGGAGAATTCAAAGTATGTGGCCTATATCCCGCCTGTCATTGCCGGCGATATGACCCAATCCGTCATGTACCTTCCGCTGATTGTGGAAGACAAAGTGATCGGAACCATATCGGCACAAAGCTTTCAAAAGCATGCTTATACCAGCCATCACCTTGAGATATTCCGCACACTGGCCGCCTATAC
>DASYGQ010000012.1:0-9166 GCA_035999585.1 Bacteroidia bacterium
TTGTTTTCGGAGCCCGGGCTCATGATTACACGAACGGGACCCGTTGCTTTGATTCCTTTGAAGGCCGTCGATGGCCTGTCGGATTTGGTTTGTGCTGAAAGCCCTGCTGCTGCAAGCATAAAGGCACAGCCAAGAATGATATGTGTTTTCATTGTTTTTGTCTTTTTTAAATTCGTTTGTTTCTGTTTCCCTTGTGGGATGTGTTTTGTTTTATTGCCTGCTTTCGTTTTGCTTCCGGTCCCGCTGCAGCAGGATTTCATGGATGGTCTGCCTGGTCTGGACTGCAGGCAAGCTGTTCATGGGTGGCGCAACGCGCAGGTTTATGCTATTCTGTTTTCTCACCTTGCCGGGGTACCTCCGGCTCAGCTTCGAAAAAATTATTCTTCGTTATTCGCTTTCTGAATGCTGGATGCTCCGCTCGATTCCACCGATTCATGTTCCGGACTGCCGGCATAGATGAGGCTGCTGGCTCCCGATGCACGTCCGCGGAGATCTTTCTTCACATTCACATCGGCATTGCTGGCTCCGCTGAGGCTTAGCACGGCTTTGTCGGATTTGAAATGAAAAGCTTTGAGCTGACTGGCGCCATCGAGTGTGGCTTCCAGCTCGCTGGTTTTTCCGGTCAGGTGCAGCTTGGCTGCTCCGCTCAGATTGATTTCCAGCTTTTCCACTTCGGTATCAAGGTCGGTCTGCCCGGCTCCGCTCACTTCGAGACGCAGGTGATCGGTCTTGAATATGCCCGCTCCATGCACACGGCAAGCTCCGCCGCAATCCAGGCTTTTGAGTGTGCTGAGCACGATGCTGATGCGCATGGCGCTGTCGGTCGACAGATTGCCTTCGCTGGAAATCTCAAGCACGCCGTCTTTCACTTCCGTTTTAATTTTATCAAGCACCTTGCTGCCCGCTTCCACGAACAGGGTGTTTGCATCGCCTTGTGTGAGGGTGATATCAAAGGCTCCTTCAGCGTTCACGCCGCTGAACACCGGAACCTGACGGCTCACTTTGCGCATGGGTCCGCTGTCGTGTGCTTCGGTAAGCATGCAGGATGTTCCCGAAAGGAGGGCCAGAAAGGCCAGGATGAAGGCTGCTTTTTTCATGTGTTTTGTTTTTATTTTTTAATGGCTCTTTCGTATTCAAAACTGCCGCTGTTGATCGCATAGGAAACCAGCTCTCCGCGGTCGTCGTAATTTTCACGCACTCTTATTTTCCTTCCTGAAAGCCGGTTGAAAGCAGTGGCAGCGGCTTTGGTAAAAGCCAGTCCGACATGCCTCTTGCCATCAGGCTTGCGGTATTCATCAGCGAACTCTTCCGTGAGCAGTTTGCTGGCGGCATACTGACCGAGGCTCAGGAAAGCAGAAGGTGCCTGTGCGGAGGATTCTGCGGATGATGGCAGAGAACTGATATCTGCGCTGCGGATGATCACTGCTTCTGCCGGCTCCGGCTGATCGAGCCTGCTGCTGCCGATGGTGTTAAGGGCTATAAGCGCTTCCGAAGTATTTGTTTCGCTGCCTGTTGTGTTTTCAACCGGTGCCTGGGTCTGTGTTTTTACGTTGTGGATGGATTGTTTTCCGGCTGTTCCTTGCTCCGGCGTTACAGACTGAGACCCTTTTCCAGAAGGAACAACCGCGGCCAGGTTTGATTTGGGTTCGACACCATGAACTGGTTGCTGATGCACCAGCGAAGGCTGATCCACGGAAGAAGAAGTATGGTTGAAGAACCAGAACATCAGGAGCAGGGCCAGGGAAGCGGCAGCAGCGATATAAGTATAAGCCGGCAGCCAGATGATGATGGCTTTTCTCCGGCGGAGCTTTTCCTTGCCGGGGTATACGAGGCTCAGATCGGGCTGCAGGCGGCTGGCGGTGTAATAGCTGTATTCTTTTTGCAGGGCCGGGCTTTTGCGCAGCGCTTCTTCAAAAAGGATTTGCTCTCCGCTGCTCAGCTCACCTTCCAGGGCGGCAATCATGTTACGGGCTGCAGATGGATCGAATGCGTTTCCTTTACGCAGGCCGCTTTTGCCGGGGAATACATCGTCAAGACCGGGTTTCAGCTTTGTCTGCTCGTAAAGACGGTATGTTTTGATGAGTTCCGGATGATCCAGCAGGAAACGATCGAGCGCTTTGCGTTCGGATGCGCTGAGCATTCCTTCGGCAGCGGAAATGAAATAGGTCTCGCAGTTCTCCGGGGTGATGAGGGATTTCTTCAGTTTGTCTTTTCCGGAAAACCCTTCTGTTGTTTCTTGGGGAAGAACGATGTTCTCAAAATTGGAAAAGCGTTCTTTGAGATCGGGATTTTGTCCGAGGAAAAGCATGAGCTCCGCCACCTGCTGCGGGCTCAGGCTTCCCTCGTGGTAATCGAGGAAATAAGCTTCGTAGTTATGTCGGTTGATGTTTTCCATTTTTGAATGTGTCAGATGATGTTTTCGATGCTGACTAAATATTTTTTGAAACTTTCGCGTGCTCGGTAAACATATTTCCTGACATTCACTGCAGTGGTTCCGGTCAGCACTGCTATCTCTTCATAAGTGTAGCCTTCATAATCCCTAAGTAAAACGGCTGTTCTTTGCTCCGGAGGCATTCCCTGAAGTATTTTATCGAGTACATCTTTATGATCAGAATATTGATCGCCACCTTGTCCCCCAAGTTCATCCAGATTTTCGTTTCGCAGGTGTCCAAAATCTCTTACTCGATTCACTTCTCTAATCATAAAATGATAAGCGGAAGTATAAATGTATGCCCTCATATTTATGTATTCAACTGACTCATGCTCCGTCCACAACTTTTCGAAAGTGTCTTGCACGACGTCTTCGGCCTTTTCCGCATCTCCCATGTTTTTTTTCAAAAACCGGTAAAGACTGTCGGCATATAAATCCAGACTTTCATTGTATTCTTCGACCGTCATTTGTTTTCGGCTTCGTATGGTTTCCTAGGACTAAAAGCATCGAGAAGGCACTTTTGTGCCAGCTGAATCGAAAAAAAGTTTCAATTCGCTGATAATCAATGAGATTATTTTAAGCCCGTTCCTGATCATTGATTAATTTCCATCTTTTTCAGAGGGAAATTATGCTCCGGAATGATCCCTCCGTTAAAATTACCGGAAAAATTATCAAAAAAGGCTTTCTTTTATCTGCTTATGAATTCCTGAATCATCGGGCCACCGACCACTAGGCTTTTTCAAAGCGATTCGGTAAATTTGTTTGGAAACCATATTAACGAAGGTCATGCGCTTCAAACCCGTCAACCTCCGCCAGGAGCTTATCCGTGAGCGGAACGCACTGCAACACAAAACAGCCCGGCTGCTCGGCGATGCGCTGCAGATCCTCAATCATGCATCCGAAAACGATCAGCTGCTTATCGACAGGCTCCGCAAGCCCAATTACGAAGCGCCCGAACAGATGCACCTGATCAAATACGATGCAGATCGTCTTTTCTCATCTGAAGAGATCCGCGCCACCTGCGCCCGCTACCGCCTCCGTTTTCTCGACAGCAGCTCATTCAAAAAAGATTTTCCCTACGATGCACTGGCCGAAACAAAACGATTCGAAAAAGACAATCACCTGACCGTTTCGAAATTCAAAATGATGGCGCCTCCCGAAATGTTCAACCTGGAAGACCGCTGCAAGAAAGATCCTTTGCTTTTTGCCCAGGTGGGCGATAATTCCTATTACCTGATTCACCAGTGGGGCACCGATCTGGCCTGGTACAGAGCACTGATCATGTGGCCGCTGAAGAACATCTACACCTTCGCACAAACACTCGTGCTTCTTTCCATCCTGCTCACCTTCGTGGTGCCGCTCGACTGGATCATCCGCCGCGAAACACACCTTGAGCAGATCATCTATTTCCGCATCGCCTTTTTCCTGCACACAATCATTTTCCTGGTCGGCTTCTGCCTGTTCCTGGGCATGACCTTCCGGAAGAATTTCAGTGTGGCGGAGTGGGATAATCCCTGCTTTAATTGAGGGCGTTATTGATTTAAAATGAATGTCGAATATCGAACGCCGAATATCGAATGTCGAAGGAGAGCAGAACTAAATGCAATGTTCTATTACGTTTCTTGCTCTGCAAGGTTTAACTGGGCATTAGCAAATTGCTGTGTCCAAAACCCATGTAATTTTCCGTTTTTATAGTCTGTCCCCATTTCCCGTATTTTCAGAATTTCTTCTCTTGCGGTTGAGCTGAGGGATTTAATTGCCTTCGTTCGTGAAGGCCCATCAATTCGTGTTAAACATTTTTGGGGAATGTGGTGAGCTTTAAGTCTACCCATTTCTTGGTAATCGGTGAAGTAAAAGCCTGTGTCTTTTTCGGATATTTTAAATAGATCTTTGAGTTGGGGGGTATCCAATATTAAAAAACCCTTTTGATATGCTTTTTCTCCAATTGGAATTTGATGGTCTTCAACAAGTAACAAAATTCCATCTTCACTAAGAAGAGTAGAAATAGTTCCTTCTGGGCCGAATAATTTTAGCCATTCATTGGTGTCGATTTCATGAAGAACATTGCACATGACAACAACTTGGAAACTCGCTTTATCGTAAATTGATAGAAGTTTATTTATATCATTGAAATATTTTCCTTTTGAGGTGCCAAAAATTTCCACAAGGGTCGCCTCACATATCGCTTTATACTTATCGAACTTGTCATATGCTATATAATCCAGGTTCGCTATCAATTTTTTCTGGGCGTTCTTATCAAGGTCGGAAATATTGGAGATTAATCTGCCCTTACCTACCCCATAATCCAAAATTCTCAATTTGCCATTTTTAGTTAGTTTTTCAAGGGCCGTTTTGATTTGAAAAGATTGAGGATCTTTTGATCCTGTTAGCGACACACCTGGCTCCTGCAATGACTCGAATGCATAACGGCTCGTTGCATATTGTGCCGGCAAACTGATAAAATCTTGAAGTTTCGCTATTTCATCTTCTCCACCGAGCAAACTGCAAAGCACTTTTTCTGGGATTTTTCCAGCGTGGGTAATCCTCCCGCCTTCTACATACCAAATTAGTGATGGATCAAAATGCGCAAGAAGGGGTATTGAATGGGTTGCAATCCAAATTTGTCCATTGGGCACGCATTCTATTATTCTATCCAGTGTTTCAATTATCACTGATGGGTGGAGGTGATTCTCCGGCTCATCAAGGATAAGAATCGAATCTTTCAGGGACGTTTGTTGAGAAAATATTGCTACACAAAATTGCAGCAATATTTTTTGTCCATCTGAGAGGTTTGCCGCCCACATTTCAAAATTAAAAAGCGTTGCCGAGCCATTTATATTTCGTTCTAGCTGAGTATTTAGAAATAGCGCAATTAGTCTTTTAAGCCTTTCGTATTCCTCTATTGCCGTTTTTTTGTCCGCATCACCGCTCGGAGCGAACTGATGAGTTGCATTGAACCAACGATCTTGAATTACTTGGATTTTTGCAAATGTACCATTATGCAAATTTGCGATGCCAACAGTATCTATTGCTTTAGCGTTCCCCTCCATTTGGTCGCGACTAAATGTATTCGTACTTATCAGATTCAGATTCTTGGGTACAAATGACACTGATGTAAATACTTCTGCAGCTTCAGATGTTTCAATCAAACTCCATTGCAGTATAGATTTATAAAGATCAATCTCTTGAGTAAGGTTCTGTATTATTGACGAATGGTGCTTGATGTTTTGTTCGTGGGATACATTTTCGCTTTCTAAGTAGGCACTATTGGGGTTTGTTGCAACAATTTGTTTCTTGTTATTCTCTATTTGCATTCTCCATTTGGCAATCATGTCCCTATATTGAGAAATATCGTTATTGTGCTTTTCGCTTACCGCTTTACTGGACATGATTTTACTCGCTGTCGGTTTTGAAGCATACGTTTGAAATATTTTATTCAGAATTCGTGTTTTTCCTGATCCATTCTTGCCCGCAATTAAGACCATTGGTCCCATCTTCTCCATTTTTATATCTTCGAGCCCATCTTTTATTGCGGGAGTTTTAGGAATATTTACGTCAACAATCTTCATGTCTACTTAAGAATTAAAATTGGTTTATTTAAAATCATAATTCCAGCCGTCGTGAGACGACATAACCCTTCGACATTCGATATTCGGCGTTCGATATTCGAAATTCACCTTTTTCACTCCTTCACCCCAAACACATTCGCTTTCACCCAGCTTTTTCCCCAGGTTTCGAGCTCGTCGGCTTTCCAGAGTTCAGGGAAGAAGGTGATGCGCTGGAAGCGCGGAGGGAGATACTTCTGCCAGTTGGTTCCGCCGGTAGCGGCAATGTCCTGAGGGTCTTTCTGGAGGTAACGCACAGCTGATTTGTAGTGAGAAAGTTTCCAGTTGATGTTTACGTTGGTATCCAGGTGCTTGAGCGCGAGGATGAGTTTTTCGTTCTTCTGATCGGCTTCGCTGAATGATTTGTAAATGGCATTCAGGTTACAGGTTCTGAATTTCTTGGCGAGAGCCAGGAAGGTATCCGAATATTTTTTCTCAAACTGTTCAAGCGTGAGTGTTTTCTTGCCCGTGGAAAGTTCGGTGGCGCCGGCTTTCCAGTAGATATGCTCGTACATGCCTTCGATCATGGAATCGGTGAAGGTGCCGCTGTAATTGGAGGCCTGCTCTTTGGCGATGAGATTTACAAAATCCGTGGAACAGATTTCGATCATGCGGTATTGTCCGCTTTGAAAACCGCTGGCCGGCAGCAGCGACATGCGGAATTTCAGGAACTGTTCCACATCCATGCCGTCGACCATGATGTCGAAGGAGCTGATGAGGGCATCGAAGTAGCGGTTGATACGGCCCAGACGTGAAATGAAATAATCCATGGTCACGGGTTTCTGCAGAGCGAGCTGTTCGAACTCCACCATGCAGAGGCGGAAATAAAGTTCCGTAATCTGGTGGTACATGATAAAGATCTGCTCGTCGGGGAAGCTGGTCTTGGGCGACTGCAGGCTGAGCAGTGTATCGAGGTGGATATAATCCCAATAGGTGAGGTAATCGGCATAGAGGAGTCCGTCGAGATATGAGCTCAGGTTCTGCCCCATGGCCTGGTATTTCGCGTCGAGCTGTTGCAGCCTTTCTATGATTTCGGGTTTCAGTTCCATGATTGGAGATTGAGTTTGCTTTTGCGTCCGCAATTTAGCAAAAGAGCAGGGATAATCAGGGAGGAATATTACGGGGTGGAAATATCAGAGCAATTGCTTGGGATGGTGCGCTTTTTGTGCGCTTGAATTGCCACAGTTATTCTTATTTTTATGTTTCCATCTTTCCAAATATGGAATTAATTTATTACATTTGGTAACTCTTTTGTTCTTTATGGTAGTGATTTCGAAGACTATTTTAGTTGCGTTTAGTGCTAAGCATGCAGATCTGACCGATGCTCTGAATAAATGGTATGATATAACCAAGAAGGCTGACTGGGCCAACTTGAGCGATTTGAAGAATACTTTCAGCTCTGTTGACTATGTGGGGAATGACCGGTATGTTTTCAATATCAAGGGAAACAAATACAGGCTTGTGGCCATTATTTTCTTCAACGTCCGAACTTTATACATTCGATTTATTGGTACCCATGCTGAATATGACTGCATCGATTGTTCAGCTATCTAATCAAGAGTTATCATGAAAACAACAAAAATTAGCAACAAAAAAGAATATACTGAGATCATGATGCGCATTGAGCATTTGCTTCAAAAAGCAACGCAAAATGGCGGTCTCCATACTTTGGCAGCGACCGATGTAAAAATTCTTAAAAAGCTCTCTTTACTGGCCGAACAATATGAAGATTCCATTCCGCTTATGCCCATAAAATCACCGGTCACACTCACCGAAATGATAAGATATAAAATGTTCGAGATGAACCTCAAACAGAATCAATTGGCAAAGATGTTGGACATCAGCGAGGCGCGTATTTCGGAACTATTAACCGGAAAGAGAAAAATAAACATGGCTCTGGCTAAAAAGCTTCACTTCAAATTAAAGATAGATGCTCATTTCATTTTAGCAGTTGCCTGATTTTCGTTTCTCCCTCTGAATTCATTTAAATAAAACAAAAGCCCCCTCATCTCCGAAAAGAAAAGGGGGCTTTATACTTCAGGCATGTTTGGAGCAGGTCCAGGCCGCTCTGTTTGTTCCTGTTGTTCTTAGTGAGCAAAAGCGCTCAACACGGTGCCTATCTGGTAGGTGCCGGTTTTGTCGGTACGGCTTACCCGGCCATAATAGAGCGTTCCGCGGACAAGACCAGTTACCGTTGTACGGGCAATGGACTTGTTCTGCACACTTTTCCAGTTGGCGGGATTGCTGATGTCGGTGCTGATCTCGAAGTTGAAAGTTACCCTTCCTTTCTCCGACTTGGCAATCATGATCAGTTCACCTGCGTTTTTTCCTGCCACCATGCTGAAATCGTTTCTTGCAGTTGGCTTTCTGCTTTTTAAGGCCATATTAGCCATTTTTACAATTGATTCAGAATGTTCCGGGTTAGCGTTTGCAATAGCCTCGACATAGCCAGCCAAGATCTTGAGAGCATTCTCCAGTGCTTTTTTTGCCGCATTGCGAATTGCAACGGCCCCTCTTGTACGATTGCTTGCTGCAACTGTCGCTAATTCTAGGTTGGTGATTAATACATTCAAATTCGCCAGTGTAGGATTCGGAGTCGGGAATGTTGTCGCATTTTTAGAAATCCCATCCTCGTAAGATTTCGCATCAGCAATTAGCTGTGCCACCGTCTTTTTGCTCAGCTTCAGGACCACTGTTACTTTTTTCGCAGTGATCGTTACTAAAATTATTATTTGCTTTTTCATGTTTTTAATTTTTTTGTTAATTGTTTGTTTAGATAGATCACATCATTATTGGACATCAGATGGTACCGCCTGACTCCAATGCTGATATTATTCCTGTACTCGCACTTAAACAGTTTCGGTCTGCCACATTCCTTATCGCGCTAAAGAATGAGCAAACTAAGGATGAGATTTTTTCCGGTTTTGCCACTTTCACGTTAAACAAATGTTAATGTGCTTTCTCAAGTTCAAATCTTTTCATTTGAATTCACATCGTTTTCATTTGAGTTGCAATCGTTGCTATTTAAACTCACATCGTTGTCATTCTAACTCAGATTGTTCTCATTTAAACTTACATCGTTGTCATTCTAACTCAGATTCTTTTCATTTGAACTTACATCGTTGTCATT
>DASYGQ010000170.1:0-6817 GCA_035999585.1 Bacteroidia bacterium
CAAAAGGCGAAAGTCCGGAAATTCTTTTTTGGGTGGGATGTGCAGGAAGTTTTGACGACCGCGCAAAAAAAATCACCAAGGCCATTGTTCGCATACTGAATCACGTAGGTATTAAATTTGCTGTACTCGGTACAGAGGAAACCTGTACCGGTGATCCTGCCAAGAGGGCCGGCAATGAGTTTCTGTTTCAGATGCAGGCCATGAATGCGATTACTGTAATGAACAGTTATGCTGTTAAGAAAATCGTAACCGGATGTCCGCACTGTTTCAATACACTTAAAAATGAATACCCTTCTTTAGGCGGGGAATATGAAGTGATTCACCATACCGAGCTGGTGCAGCAACTCATCGATTCGGGTAAACTGACTGTCAAAGGCGGAGCTTTCGCTGGTAAGAAAATCACTTTCCATGACCCTTGCTATCTGGGCCGTGGTAATGATGTATACGAAGCCCCCAGGGAGATTATTCAAAAACTGGATGTCGAACTGATGGAAATGAAAAGAAGCAGGGCAAAAGGTTTTTGTTGCGGAGCAGGAGGAGCCCAGATGTTCAAGGATGCTGAAAAGGGTAACAAGGAAGTGAATATCGATCGGAGTGAAGAAGCTTTGGCATTGCAACCGGATGTGATTGCAACCGGCTGCCCTTTTTGTATGACCATGATGACAGATGGTGTGAAGCACTTCAATAAAGAACAGCAGACAAAAGTGATGGATGTGGCTGAATTGATCGCACAGGCCAACGATTTATAGCAAAGATTAATCCCTGTTAACAGGACTAACACGATTTTCAGATGGATTTTTCAAATATGCCCCCACATTCACGGATCTGGATTTACCAGAGTAATCGTGAACTGACACAAGCCGAAGAAGCAAGTATACTGCGTCAGGCGGATGGGTTTATGGAGGAGTGGACATCGCATGGAAGTAAAATGAGTGCTGCCCTTGAAATACGTCATCATCGTTTCATCATCATTGCACTGGACGAGCAAACAGCTCCTGCAAGCGGATGTGGAATCGATAAGTCGGTTCGCTTTATACAAAACCTGGAAAAGGAATATGGCATTTCGTTACTGAACCGGATGAATGTGGCCTGGAAGGATAATGAACGCATTCAGTCAGCTACTCTTACCGAATTCGAATCGCTCCTGAAAAAAGGTCTTTTGAACGGAAGCGTGCGGGTGTTCAATAACCTTATCGAGACAAAAGAGCTTCTGGAAAGCAAATGGTGTGTGCCTGCTTCTGAAAGCTGGCATTCGCGATTGCTGAGTTAATCCGTAAATAAATGATGACATAAGAAAGCCCTTTGCCATCCTCTGAGTAGAGGAAGGCAAGGGGCTTTATATTGAGAAAGAATGCTTATTTAATGTCCTTGAAAAAATCTTTCATGCTCAGATCATGAGCTTTCAGGACTTTAAGAAACGATCCGATTGTAAAGTTTGTTCCCTTTTCCATTCTCCAGTAAAGTACACGGGAGATGTTGTGTTCAAAAGCAAAATAATCATAAGCAGGATATCCTTTTTTGATACGCAGCTTTTTCAGTTTTTCCCCGATGGCGAGTACACGTGGATCGAGAGCTTTTGACGATGTCTTTACTACTGCCTTTGAGGGCGCTTTTGTTTTCTTTTTCATGGGAATGCCTTTACAACGGTTCTGTCCGCAGAGTTTAGTGTTGAAATTGGTTTGTTGTGTTTGTGGATTAACTATGCAAATATAAAACAATAATCTGAATTTGAAAGGAATATTTCATTTATGATACTTTATGTGAAATCTCCATATGAAAGAGGGGATTCAGACGATGAATTCAGGATAACTTAACTCAGGCCTTGTCAGGGCTTATTTTTATATGGAATGTTATTTAAAAGATATGGCGGGAGATTATTATTAAACGTCGAATGCTTTATTTTACCAGACGAACAGATCTTTCTGATTTTTGGGACGTTTGCTGCTGAGGTCTTTGAAATCCTTCAGCCTTAGCTCCTGAGGGGAAATTTCCTGGGGAGGGTACATGGTTCCATCCGGCTTATTCAGAAGGGTGATGCTTTCAACCTGATTGTCTTTCAGGAAGATCATCATGTCGCTGCAGTCGGCCTTATTTACCCCTGTCAGTTTGGTCTTTTCCTTTGCATAATAAATGGTCTGTCCGTTTCCTTCCACAAACACCTTCCGAAGCTTGTTTCCCGAAAAATAGCCAACCATATTTTTTCCTTTTACCTGATTGAACCGGATACTATCTTCTTTTGAAATGATGAAAGATGAATTATAAAGCTTCATGAGCCTGATTTCACCATTGCCGCTGGTTATTTCAATCTTGTCTGCTGTCAGTTGGTTGTCGGTTGACCAAAGGACAGGATTCCGAAAGAGGTGCATGGTGGAATCTGCATAGGTATACATCAGGGAATCGCATCTGCCCTGGAGCTGAGGCTGGAAGAATTTAACCTTCCGGTAGGCGTACATGACCCGGATCATGGGCATGCTGTCTTTTTCAACTTCCAGATTGTTATTTCTTAGCATCCTTTTCTTCTTCAGTTCCAGGAGTCGGACAGAGTCAACTACTGCAGTGCCTTTTAGGCTGTCGCCATGGAGGAAAAGGGTGTCTTTTTTTGAAATCTGTTGCATCAGGGCATGACCGGTTACATAAGAAACATTTGTCAGCTCATTGTGTGTGGAGTAATCGCCGGTGATGCGCAAATGCTGTGTGGTATCGCTTATCTCCACATGGCCTAGCGCCTTTCCAAAACCGGTTTTGTGATTGTAATAAACGCTGTCTCCAAGCAGGCATTGATGTCCGCTGTTGATACGTGCATTTTTGCGGAACTGGGCAAAATCATGAAAAGTGTCATAAAAGCCGTTTTCGCAATAAATGGTGCTTTTCTTATTCCGGATCCAGGTGGGCCCAAAGAAAAATGCCGTCCGGCTGACGGTGTTGTAATTCAGTGTGTCGCAGTTGACCGTATACCCTGGATTGGTGAGCACCACCTTGCGCTTGAAAGCAAGCATTTTTCCTGAAGCGAAATAATAGCCCGTTTCACTTGTAAGAACGTTATCCTTGCTTGTGATGACACCACCATCGACATAGGTTGCAACTTTCTTGCCGGTATCATAGGTCATGTGCTCTGTTGTCAGCACCATGTCTTTATCCAGAAGGCGGATGTTTTTTTCCAGCCTTGCGAATTTTTTATTGCCATCGTATTTCAGGAAATCGCCATAGAGATTCAGTGAATCTCCCTGTTTGATATGGACCCTGGAATAGGCGTCCAGTGAATTGTCGGGGTATAACCAGGCGCTGTCGCAATACATGATTACACTGTCCTGTGTAAACACGACATTGCCGATGAGGTGACGCGCATCCAGATCGTTTTTCCGGATGCCCTCAATGAAATCAGCAGAGAACTTCACTTTTTTCCTGGCCTGCTGACCATAAGAGAAAGTGGAACAAAGCAGGATAAAACCTGTCAGAATCAGAGAATGCAGGAATGCCTGCCGGTGCTTATGCTGTTTGGACCTGTTCATTCCGGTTGATTAAGCAAGGATCAGGCCGGGATTTTATCGCGGAGAAGCGTTTGTTTACGGTCGGGACCAACAGATACGATGCGTATGGGAACCCCTGTTTGCTGCTCGATAAATTCGATGTAACGGCAAAGTTCTTCCGGCATGTCCTTGGCAGAATGAAGTCCTGTCAGGTCTTTTTTCCAGCCTTTCAGCTCTGTGTAAACGGGGGAGACGAACTCCGGTGAAATATCATAAGGCAGGTAATCTATTTTTTTGCCTTTGTGCAGGTAATGGGTACATACTTTGATCTGGTCAAACCCGCTAAGGATATCTGCTTTCATCATGATCAGTTCAGTAACACCGTTGATCATGACGGCGAACTTTAATGCCGGGATATCCAGCCAGCCTGTTCTGCGGGGCCTTCCTGTGGTCGAGCCGAATTCATTACCGGTTTTCCGGATTCTTTCTCCGGTTTCGTCATTGAGCTCAGTAGGAAAGGGTCCGCTTCCAACCCTTGTGCAGTATGCTTTGAAAATTCCAATGACATTGCCAATCCGGCCGGGAGGAAGGCCCAGGCCGGTACAGGCACCTGCACAAATGGTATTGGAGGAAGTTACAAAAGGGTAAGAGCCGAAGTCGATATCAAGTAACGAGCCTTGTGCACCTTCCGCTAGGATATTTTTTTTGTTTTTCAGTGCTTCGTTGAGGTATTGCTCACAATCGACGGTTTCCAGTGTTTTCAAAAGTGCGATGCCTTCAAAGAAAGCCGGTTCCAGATCATCCAGATTATAACTGAAATTGTATGCAGACAGAATTTCTTTGTGCTTGGTAACAAGCTGGTCATATTTCTCGCGGAAGCGCGGATTGCTGATATCCCCTACACGCAGACCGTTCCGCCCGGTCTTATCCATATAAGTGGGGCCGATTCCTTTTAAGGTGGAGCCGATCTTTTCAAGACCTTTATGGGCTTCCGATGCTGCGTCAAGCAGCCGGTGCGTTGGAAGTATCAGGTGTGCTCTGCTGGCAACGAGAAGTTTGGCTTTTACATCAACTCCCATCTTCTGCAAAGCATCGATTTCTTTTTTGAAAATAACAGGATCAATGACAACGCCGTTTCCAATCACATTGATGGCGGTCGGATGAAAAATCCCGGATGGAATTGTATGTAAAACGTGTTTGATTCCATTGAATTCAAGTGTATGACCGGCATTGGGGCCTCCCTGAAAACGCGCTATGATATCATAGCCGGGAGTTAATACATCCACTATTTTACCTTTTCCTTCGTCTCCCCATTGAAGACCTAATAATACATCTGCTTTCATTTCTGATTTTTGAATGGCGTTGAACACCGTAAGGAGAATAATGCTTTTTGATCGGGTGTGCCGGGATTAATCGGCCATATTGGTGTTCTTATTGAGCTTCAGAACGGCGCTGTCCATGGATTCAGTGACAGTAAAAACGGTGTTAAGCTTGGTAATGATCAGCAGTTCGTTGACACGCTTAGCAACATGGGTGATGACAACTTCTCCTCCTGTTTTACGGATACGGGAAAGAATATTGATCATAACATTGAGCCCTGAACTGTTGATGTATTTCAGCTCCTGCAGATCGAAAATCAATTTTATTTTTTGTTCAGCGATCAGTTCGTCAATTTTAGCGGAAAGGTCGGTCGACTGTGTTTTATCAATCAGTTCCCCGGCCAGGTGAACAATATCATAGCCTGTTTTTGGCTCTATACGGAATGAGAAGGTCATACGATTTGTTTTTTAGTGTTGCTTTTCAGGTATTCGCATTTGCCCGTGTTTTCGAGTTTTTTGCAATGACCGAAAAAATTGAGAGAATGATTGGTTATGGTGAACTGAAGAATCTCCCCTGTCATTTTTTGTATTTGCTGGATTCGGGGATCGCAAAATTCGAGGACACGCTCGCAGTCGGTACAAATGAGATGATCGTGTTGTTTGTATTCGAAAGCTTTTTCAAACTGGGCCAGATTTTTTCCAAACTGGTGTTTGGTCACCAGGTTGCAATCCAGCAAAAGCTCAATCGTATTGTAGAGTGTGGCACGGCTGACCCTGTATTTCTTGTTTTTCATGTGAATATACAGGCTTTCAATGTCGAAGTGACCGCTGCGGCTGTATATTTCATTGAGTATGGCAAAACGCTCGGGAGTTTTCCGATGTTTTTTGTTTTCCAGGTAATCAGAAAAAATATTTTTTACTTTTTCTTTGATCTCGTTTTCCGCCATTTGGAAAGAATGCTTGAAAATCAGGGTTCTGCCTTCAAAACTGTAAATAAAAGGAATGTACGCAGCCCTTCTGAAAATTCCGTATAAAGGTAGCAAATATTACGAATCCGATGCTTCATCCGGGATTTTCGGGGGAGTCCGGCAACCCTGATGGATCAGAGGTTTAGGAAGAAAAAAGGGGATGATACCTGATTTATTTCTCCTTCAGAATCATTTCATTGAGCCAATCCATTGCAAGCTGTTTTTCTTTGAAAATCCTGGTTTCGCAAAGGGGCTTGTTATAGTTGATAAAATGTTTCGCTTCAATTTCGTTTTGAAGGGTATAAGTAAGAAAGGCTCTGCCATAAATATGACTTTCATGCTCGTTCCTGACAGCGGCAAATTGCTTTGCAATGTTTCTTAACAGAATGTTTTTTTTATTGAAATCGTAAAGAACGGTGTGGGGCTTGCTGTCTGCCAACTGAACCGTGGCGCTCAGGATTTCAACTCCGTGCGGCTCGTCAATCTCACCATCGTGGGTAAACAAAATATAAATAAGATTCCCATTCAAGATGGAAAGATCGGCCATTGGAGTTGAAATCTTGGTCATGGATGAGTGTTAACACCTGTCAGACGAAGCAGGGAATTTATTCGACAAGTTACGAAAAAAAGCAGATGAAAAGCCAGGTCTCTTTCTTTTATTAAGGTTTGGCCTCAATATGCTTGCTGTCGATCCGTTTGACATTCAAGACTCCGGGCACTTTTTTCAGCTTGTTCATGAGGTCGGTGAGGTGCTTGGTGTCATGCACAAAAACCATAATCGTACCCTCAAAAGTACCATCGTTCGTATCAAAACTGATTGAACGCATATTTACGTTGAGCTCGTTGGAGATAACTTTAGTGATATTGTTCACAATACCCATTTCATCAATGCCGCTTACTTTAATGCCTGCCAGGAATGAAAGAAGCTCCTGACTCCATTTGGCTTTGACAACACGGTAAGCGTAATTGGACATGAGCTGGAGCGCATTCGGGCAATTCACCCGGTGGATTTTAATGCCCTCGTTGATGGTGATGAACCCAAACACGTCGTCGCCGGGTATAG
>DASYGQ010000190.1:0-4268 GCA_035999585.1 Bacteroidia bacterium
CACCCATATCCTGCATGCCGATGACAGCACCTGTCTGAATCACCTCCAGAGAGGCCTCCAGCAAAAGTTTTTCCTGAAAAGGATCCCCTACCTGAACAGCCGGGAGGTCTTTGGCAGAATCTTCGGTGATATCAGCGGAAGCAAAGGTGGCTCCGTGGATACCGTCTTTCCCCGTGGCTGAACCAACGATGAACACCGGATTACCCACGCCATAAGAAGTCGCTGAAGCTGTTTCACCTGCTTTTACAATACCTGCGCTCATGGCATTCACGAGCGGGTTGGTATTGTAACACTCGTCAAAAAACACCTCTCCCCCCACTGTTGGAATGCCAAAAGCATTCCCGTAATCGCCAATTCCTTTGACAACTCCTTTGAGAAGCCATTTTGTCTTTTCAAGTTTAAGGTCACCAAACCGCAGCGAATTCAGCTGGGCAATGGGCCTGGCGCCCATGGTAAAAATATCTCTGTTGATCCCCCCCACTCCGGTAGCAGCACCCTGATAAGGTTCAAGAGCGGAAGGGTGGTTGTGTGATTCAATTTTAAAGGCGCATCCCAGGCCGTCGCCAATGTCCACCAGTCCTGCGTTTTCCTCTCCGGCTTTGGCCAGCATGTGGGGACCGTCTTTCGGAAGTGTCTTGAGCCAGGTGATGGAGTTTTTGTATGAACAATGCTCGCTCCACATCACCGAATAAATGCTCAGCTCGGTAAAATTCGGAACACGTCCCAGAATCTGTTTGATCTTATCGAACTCTTCGGGAAGAAGTCCGAGTTTTTTTGCAGTTTCAACAGTAGTCTGGGATTCTTTGGCGGCAGTGGTCATGAATGGCTGTTTTTAAGGAAAACAAAAATACTCATCCAGGCAAATTTAGCCTTCAAAAAGCACTTTAATTTTCAACATATTGCCATTTGGCTCTATTCATCCTTTCCAAAGGCCCATTTCTTAATTCGGGCTTCAGTTTCATGATTTTCAAACAACTAGAAGTCAAAGGCTTGAGTACAGCCGGGGGCTGATGTTTCTTTTTGCTTTTTTTTGATCGCTCAGCGTCCCGAATCTCGGATTGTGATTGTCCTTCTGCTATCTTTACCGAAATCATCATGGAAATACTCCTTTCTGTAGTTTACATCCTCCTTTTCGTCCTGCTTATTTACCGGATGGATTTCTTTGATTGCCCCGGTCTTTCCCGAAAAGGCATTTCCTGGATATTCGGACTTAAGATCATTTCGGGTCTGGCACTCTGGCTGATTTACACCCGTTATTATACCGACCGCAGTACAGCCGACATCTTCAAATATTTCGATGACAGCAAAATCATGTTTGATGCCCTGTACACAAGGCCGCTTGATTTTTTGCAGATGCTCACGGGAATTGGCAACAATGCCCCGCGCTTTGATGCATATTACAACCAGATGCACAACTGGGTGAAAGTGTATGACAGCAATTTGTATAACGACAGTCACACCATCATCCGCTTCAATGCCCTGCTCCGGATTTTTTCATTCGGATATTACCAGGTTCATTCCGTATTCCTTTGTTTTCTTTCACTGAGCGGGCTTGTGGCTATCTACCGTTGCTTTGCGCCTTTTCTGAAAGGCAAATATATTCTGGCCATCGTTTGCATTTTCCTTTTCCCTTCCGTTCTTTTCTGGGGTTCGGGGGTTTTGAAAGAAGGTATCCTGTTTTACGGCATGGGCATGCTGATCTATCACTGGTTCAAACTGTGTTATGGAAAAATCACGGTGTACTCACTCGCCTGGATCACGTTCTGCCTGATTCTGCTGCTGGCCACGAAATTCTATATCCTTGTTTCACTCGTACCCGGGCTTATTTATATCTTCTGGATAGCCAAAAGCAACCGGAATCTGCTCTTTTTGAAATTCTGCGTTGTCATCATCTGTTACGGGGGCTTGGGACTGGGAGTCAAATATTTCATTCCCGCATACGATCCCCTTCAGGTACTGGCCATCAAGCAGCAGGACTTTTTGTCGCTGGCCCGGGGAGGCATCTTTCTGAAGAATGACACCGCTGTGGTGTTCCTGAGCCAGGATCAGCGTGCCATGGATTTAATAAAAACCGATGATCCGAAAA
Source organism: Bacteroidia bacterium (assembly GCA_035999585.1). GTDB lineage: Bacteria > Bacteroidota > Bacteroidia > Palsa-965 > Palsa-965 > Palsa-965. The sequence continues at coordinate 2,087 of DASYGQ010000190.1, forward strand.
TCTGGCACATTCGTACCGGTGCCTCGTATTGTTACTGGCACGATTACAATGCCGATGTGGATACCCTGTTCGGAACTCAGCCTGCTGTACCAACCGATTACAGGATGGAAAATGAGGTGCCACGTTCCGGCAGTCTCATTTATGTAAAACCGCTTAAACCCACTCTTTCCTCATTTGTCTCCAGTCTGCCCATGGCCTGGATCAATACTTTGTTCCGCCCCTTTCCAAGCGAAGCCAGGAGTCCCCTATTGATTCCTGCGGCCCTTGAAATCTTCATTTATATTCTGTTTTTTATCATGTGTCTTATGTACAGGAAGAAAGAAGGCATACAAACCGAATATGTGCTGTTCTGCTTTTCTTTTGTCTTTATTCTTTTTGCCATCACGGGACTCACCACCCCGGTATTGGGTGCATTGGTGAGGTACAAGATACCGGGTATCCCCTTTCTGATGCTTGCTTTTCTGTTCCTGCTGGATGAAAAAGCGCTGGTCCGGGCCTTTCCCTTTCTGCGAAAATACCTGACCCGATAATTTTTCTATTTTTGCCCTGCACCGGATTAAAAAACCTGGTTATGTATTTGAACCTAAATCACATTGCATGCAATTGAATCACCTGTTCAGAAAAAAAACGGTCGAGAATATCCTGAAGCAGGTTGAAAAAGACGGAGCTGAGCATGAAGCTGCCGGCCTGTCGAAATCCCTTGGTGTCAAAGACCTTACCGCCTTCGGGATTGCGGCCATTATAGGAGCAGGTATTTTCAGTACGATCGGTCAGGCAAGCGCCGATGGCGGCCCTGCGGTTATCTTTCTGTTTCTTTTCACTGCCATTGCCTGCGGATTTGCAGCCTTTGCCTATGCCGAATTCTCCTCGATGGTACCGGTTTCGGGAAGCGCCTATACCTATTCCTATGTTGCATTCGGGGAAATCATAGCCTGGATCATTGGCTGGGCGTTGATCATGGAATACGGAATCGGAAACATCACCGTGGCTATTTCCTGGTCGGATTATTTCACAGGCCTGATCAACAGCAGTGGTGGCCATGTCCCTGCCTGGATGACCATGGACTATCTGACCGCCAGCAACCGGTTTACGGAAGCTATGACACAGATCCACAAAGGAGTGGCTCTTGAAAAACTGAGCGATCCGCTTCAGGCTGCTTACAGGGCCTGGACCAGTGCACCAACTCTGGGAGGTTTTCATTTTGTAGCCAACATACCTGCCCTCGGCATTATCATATTCATCACCTGGTTGGTTTACAAAGGGATGAAGGAAAGCAGGAACGCTGCCAATATCATGGTGGTGATCAAACTGTCAGTGGTTCTTCTCATCATAGCCATCGGTATATTTTATGTCGACACCAAGAACTGGCATCCCTTTGCCCCGCATGGTATTGCAGGAATACTGAAGGGTGTATCGGCTGTTTTCTTTGCTTATATCGGTTTTGATGCCATCTCCACCACTGCCGAAGAATGCAAAGACCCTCAGCGCGACCTGCCCAGAGGGATGATGTGGGCCATCATCATCTGTACCATCTTATACATTGTCATTGCATTGGTCTTAACCGGGATGGTAAAATACAGCGAGCTGGGAGTCGGTGATCCGCTTTCCTTTGTGTTTGAAAAGCTGAATATGAAATGGCTGAGCGGGGTGATTGCGGTAAGTGCTGTGGTTGCGATGGCCAGTGTGTTGCTTGTATTCCAGCTTGGACAACCGCGCATCTGGATGAGCATGAGCCGCGACGGCCTTCTCCCTAAAATATTTTCACGCATCCATCCCAAATTCCATACTCCTTCTTTTGCTACGGTGGTAACGGGTTTCGTGGTGGCTGTACCCTGTCTGTTTATGAATCTGGAGATGGTCACCAATCTTTGCAGCATCGGAACACTCTTTGCTTTCGTGCTCGTATGTGCCGGTGTCCTGAAACTTCAGAATGACCCCACAGCACCCCGGGGCAAATTCAAAACACCTTATATCAATGCCCGCTACATTGCACCCGCCCTTGTTATCTGCAGCCTCATCGCCCTCTGGACCTGGAACCACGACAATATGATTGATTTTTTCAAGGCCAGAAAAATCAATACCACCGAAACAGCTTTTCATGCCGCAGCACCCGATGAACTTCTAAGGATGCAAAATGAAGCGAAAACACGTTTCAACCCCGCTTTCAGGATTACTTCAAATA
>DASYGQ010000218.1:0-13034 GCA_035999585.1 Bacteroidia bacterium
AAGGCCGGTGGCAGGTATCCAGGAATAGGTATAAGGTCCTCCGTTCCCGCCGCTGGCAGTTGCGCCAAGCGTGGCAGAAGCTCCGGGACAAATTGATTTGCCTCCGCTGGCCACTACTTCCAGTAAGGGATTCACGGTGATGGTAACTGTCTTGGATGTGGTGCAGCCATTGGCGTCCGTGCAAGTGACGGTATAGGTCGTGTTTGCGGTAGGACAAACATGCGTACCTGGGATCGGTGTTCCGTTTTGTGTCCAGCTATACGTGTATGCGGGTGTACCTCCGGTGGCTGAAGCTGTCAGATCCGTGCAGGATCCATAGCAAATGGTGACCGGAGCGCTGGTGGTGACCACCACCGGTGTAGGCTGGGAAATGGTGACTGGAACCGAGTTGACACATCCGGCCGAATCGGTGACTGTACAGGTATAGGAGCCTGCTGAAAGACCGCCTGCACTAAGCGAGCCCTGACCGGTGCCCGGAGCGGGGGTCCATACATAGGTATAAGGCTTGAAGCCTCCGCTGACTGAATCTTTGGCGGAACCATCGTGCCCGCCGTTACAGCTCACGTTGGTGAACGAAACCTGTGTAATGTTTACACCCGGAAGATTAGGTACGACATTATTCATGCTGATGGTGCATCCGTTCGCATCTTTTACGGTGACCGTATAAGTGCCGGCAGGGATGTTATGATCGGCACTGGTTGTGGAACCGGCAGGGCTCCATACATAGGTATAGCCCGGTGTGCCGCCGCTGGCGAAAACAGAGTCTGCCCCGTCGGGTTTGTTACAATGAGAAGGTGTCGGGAACATGGAAAGCGTGATGGGTGTTGGCTGTTGGATGAGCGCCGTATCGGAGGCTTTACAGCCATGCGCATCGGTAACGGTGGCGGTATAGGTGCCGATGCATACGTTTGTGCAGCTCGCAGCAACGCATCCGCTGCTCCAGGAATAAGTGAATCCGGGAGTTCCTCCACCGGGGGTACAGACTAATTGTCCGTTACACACACCGTTGCAGGTTGCGTTGAAACCGGTGGCGATAATGGTGAGCAGGGGCGGTTGTGCGACGGTTACGCTGGAAGTAACCGTACAACCGTTGGCATCCGTAACGGTAAGCACATAGGTTCCTGCGGCTGCATTTGTTCCGTTCGGAGAACCCTGGCCCGCACCGGGTGCAGGGTTCCAGCTATAGGTATAAGCCGGTGTTCCGCCTGCGGCAGTACCTGTGACAGTGCCATCGCTGAGACCGAAGCAGCTCACATTGGTGGCCGTGGTACTGGCAGTAAGAAGCGGGGGTTGGGTAACGGTGCCGGTTATGGAAGTTGTGCAGCCTTGCGAATCGGTCACGTTGCAGGTGTATGTACCGGCGCAGAGTGCGGTCGCTGTTCCAGTTCCTGCTCCACCGCCCGGGGCGGGTGTCCAGGAATAAGTATAAGGTGCAACGCCTCCGGTGGCATTAACCGGTATGGAACCATTGCATAATCCGAAGCAGGTGACATTGGTAATGGTTCCGAGGGTAAGGGTTGGACCACCTGTATTTCCAACTGTTGTGGTGGTTGTGACTGTACATCCGTTGGAATCGGTAATGGTACAGGTATAGGTTCCTGCGCCAAGGTTGGAGGCGGTCTGTGTTGTTTGTCCGGTTGGATTCCAGGAATACGTATAGGTACCCACACCTGCCGAAGCATTGGCAGTTGCCGAACCATTGGTGGTGCCGCAGAGAGCAGGTGTATTGGTGGCGGAGGCGGTGAGTGGCGGAGGTTGTGTGATCGTGGCAATGGATGTGATTTTACAGCCGTTGGCATCAGTCACCGTACACGTATAAGTGCCTGCGGTGAGGTTACCTGCAGTGGCAGCTGTGCCGCTGGCAGGAGCCGGATTCCAGGAATAGGTATAGGCACCGGTGCCTCCTGTTGGGGCCACGGTGATGGATCCGTTGGAACCTCCGTTACAGGTTACATTGGTTGTTGTGTTGGGAGCGGTAAGAGCCGGTGGCTCGGTGATAACAACCGTTTGTGTGGTGACACAACCGCCGTTGTCTTTCACGGAACAGGTATAGGTGCCTGCAGCAAGACCTGTTACAGTAGCAGTACCCTGACCGGCCGGAGATCCCGGTGTCCAGGTATAAGTAAAAGGACTAGCTCCTCCGGTCATGGTTACCGTGGCTTTTCCATTGGCGGCACCGTTACAGGTGACATTTGTTCCCACAATGGCTTCTGTTCCTCCCGTGGTAGGTTTGAGTGTGACTGTATCGGTGACCGTTACACAGGCGCTGTTGGTACCCACCTGAACGGTGTATGTTCCGGCAGGAAGGCCAGTGGCGGTTGCCGTGGTTTGTCCGGATGGTGTCCACAAATAAGTATAAGGTGCAGCACAAAAAGTAGGTGTGATGGTGGCAGAACCGTTGGCAGCACCGCATGTCGGGTTCACGTGAGTGATGTTGGAGGTACAAACCTGTGAAGGAAACTGAGCCACGAATCCGACGTTGCCGGCAGTTGCACCTGTGACGGATACAAATCCATTGTTGTAATAGACATCATAAACAATGCCCGGAAGTCCGCTATAGGTAAAGATCGGATTTAAATTTGCGTCGAAGCAATACATGTTGTTGACAGAACCGGCGTAAACATATCCGCATTTCAGATCAACGGTGATACCTGAATTGATGTTGCCCCAGGTTCCGCCTCCGGGCGTACAGGATCCGCAATTGCTTCCGCCCGGAATGGTGACCCGTTTGATGAGCGCACCCGTTGTAAGGCTGCGCTGATCCAGATTAATGCCATCGGAGGTATAGAGATAGGCACAGCTCCCGGCGATGCCGTTGGTGCCTATATTATTCGGTCCTGCTTTTCCGTGATAGTCAATGAACGGATAATCGAGGTGCATCTGCCAGGATTTGGTAACGGTTGTTCCGGCTACGGTAAAGCAAATGAGGTTGTCATAAGGGCCGCTGGTATTCGTGGTAGGGCTATAACCGGCCTGGTTACTGTCGGACGCAATGCAATAATAATTTCCGTTGGGGGCAACACAGCCGGCATAAATTTCTCCTGTCTGCGGCTGACCGAACACGGTTCCTAAGGTACCGGTAGCGGGTGCAACACCGGCGATCTGAGAAGTATTTCCTGTGTTGACCGGGTTGGTGGGTGCAAGTCCTGCACCTGCCTCAATAAGTGTGGATGTGCTGCAATTATAAGCTTCGTTCAGTAATTCGTAAACATCAGTACCCGCATACGTATTGTTAAAATAGGTACGGGTTCCTCCGGTGGCTATGCAAACCATGGCATAGTTTTGCGGGGTACCGGCCCCGTTTTTATAAGCTTTTGGAGAACCCACATAGGAATTGCCGGCCAGGTCAACAGCCAGATCAGATTCCCAGGATTGTGTACCATATTCATTGAAGGTATAAGTCCACAGAGGTGCTCCGCCTGCCGGCGCGTATTTCTGAAGATACATCAGTTTGGTACCTCCGTCGAAACCCAGGATATAAGTATTGTTGAGGGCATCCATAGCAACATTGGAAGGCACAAACTTGGTTGTACCGGGAGGAGTGACCGGGCTAACGGTCCAGGGATCGATGACAACACCTGCTTTTGCGAGGCGCTCTTCGATGCGGAAACCTATTTCGTTGTCCGATTTTTTTACAAAAGAAGAAGAGATGGTTTTTCCTCCTGCGGTGACGGATGCTGGAGCATGATCGAGAATGTCTCCGCCTTCCGTTTCCAGGTGGAGGTTTCCAGAGCGGTCGATCCTCAGATTTTCCTGGCCGCTGTAATGCATGCTGAACTGGCGTGCATCGGTACCGGCTTTAACGATGACCGTGTATTTGATCCCTTGTTCCGGATGGAAGCTGAATTCAATGTCGATGCCAGGATAGACATCCTTGTAAAGAAGTTTGCTGAAACCGCGGATATGGTTGAGCGGGATGTTTGGGTTTTTAGCATCGGCCGCCCCGAAGAAAAAAGAGGTTTCGGACTGAGGTATGATCTGCGGATGGGGATTCGCGCCTGGCCAGCTGATGGCAACGTGGTGATATTTGATTTGGGATTCTCCGGAGGCTTCTTCTTTTTCCTGCTCTGCTTCCGATTTTTCCTTTTTCTTCCTGAGGTAAGCTTCTTTTTCAAATTCCGGAACGGAGTAAATGATTCCCTGGTCGGTAAAACAGATATAGGTGCTTTGATCGCGGCAGACGTACTGCACATTCCAGTTGTTAGCCGTATTCAGGTACTGACCTTTGTTCTCTTCAAAGGCTTTGATGTGGCCGGGTTGGAATTCGGCACCGCTGATCCAGCCGGTTCCGGGTAAACGCTTCGAGGGTGTTTTCACCTGGGCTGTTGAAGCTGTGACAATCAACAGCAGAAACAGCGTGCAAATTTTTCTGAAAAGTGGCATGGATGAGTGGTAGGTTTGTATCAAAGGCGTTTGTCTGTTTCAATCACTTGGTATTCCTGTGAAAAGCAATGCGTTCAAAGATTTTTTTCAAATCGTTTGAAATGTATTTTTTGCCAAACCCCGGACATAAATGTTTGGCGCAGATGCGTTTTTTATATGAAATCACCCGTTTTCGGAGATTTGTGATCCTAAATCGTTGTCTGTATGGTGTAAATATCTTCGAATGATACGAAAGTTATCGCAAAACTGCAAATTATTATTCCATAAGAAGCTAACAATCAATATCCTTAACAAAGTCTTCACAAAAGATTGTCTTTCCAAAAAGGATCAATTGGGAGGGGAATGACTTAAAAAAGCCACCAAAGCATTGGATTTTCTTATATTTAGCCCATGAAATTACAAAACGACCTCGTTTTAAGGGCCGCGAGAGGAGAAAAGACCGAACGGACGCCTGTGTGGCTGATGCGTCAGGCTGGCAGGATATTGCCGGAATACCGGGAAGTGAGGGCCAAAATGGGCGGTTTTAAGGAACTCGTTGAAACACCGGAGTTTGCGTCGGAAGTAAGCATTCAGCCCGTGGATATTCTGGGTGTGGATGCTGCCATTATTTTTTCCGATATCCTTGTTATTCCGGAGGCTATGGGCCTGCCTTATCAAATGGTTGAGGCGAAAGGGCCCTGGTTCGAGAAAACCGTGCAGACAGAAGCCGACATTGCGGCTTTGCACATTGCCCAGCCCGAAGATCTCAGGTATGTGCTGGACGCCATTGCATTATGTAAGAAAAATCTGGCCGGCCGGGTTCCCCTGATCGGATTTGCAGGCGCTCCCTGGACCATTTTTGCTTATATGATTGAAGGAAGCGGATCCAAGACCTTTTCCAAGGCCAAGAAATTTTTATACACCAACCCGGTTCTGGCACACCGGCTTTTGGATAAGATCACAAAAAGCACATTGAATTATCTGAAGGCACAGATCCAGGCTGGTGCCGACATGCTTCAGATTTTTGATTCCTGGGCCGGGGTTTTGAGTCCGGCTCAATACCGTGAGTTTGCGTTGCCCTATATTGCTGAAATCTGCAAAGGATTGAAAGCCGTATCCGATGTTCCCCTCACTGTTTTTGCCAAAGATGCTTTTTTTATCCGCAAAGACTTGTCGGCACTCGCCTGTGACACCATCGGGCTCGACTGGACGATGGACATTGCCGAGTCACGTGCTCTTATCGGACCGGGAAAAACCCTGCAGGGCAATATGGATCCTTGTCTGCTTTATGCCGATGATCAGGTGATACATGATGAAGCAATCAGTATGCTTCGTGCATTCGGTCCTTCACGCCACATTGCCAATCTGGGGCATGGGCTTTATCCGGATACGGACAAAGCCAAAGTAAAATTGTTTGTAGACACCATCAAAGCCTTCCGGTTCTGAATACAGCCTCCGACATACAAACAAGGAATTGTGCCGGCTTAAGGAGCCTGCTGGTATTTCTTTGGGTCTTGTTCGGTACGGGTGTTTTTCATTCACAGACGAACCTGATTCCCAATCCCGGATTTGAAAAATACATGAACAAGGGGCTTTACCTGCCTGCCGCAAAGCCCTGGAAAAATATTTACACCGTGGATTATTACCACACGCCTTTCAAACTGGCTAACGATAAGAAAGTGGAACCGCACGGAGGCAAGAGTTTTGTGGGTCTGAGGTTTCAATCGAAATACAGGGAGTACATGCTAGTGAAGCTTGATTCGGCCCTGAAGCCCGGTCATCATTACACCGTGGAGTTTTGGTTTTGCATGGGTGAGTGGAGTACGCGTGCGCTTAAATCGTTGGGTGTGTGTTTTTCCAGGAAGCAGTTGAATCAGGCGCAGGTGGAGCAAGCTCCCGCACAAAGCAAAGTGGAGGTTGGAAGAAAAAAAGGAATTATCGGGGATTATAAATGGACAAAGCTCAGCATGCAGTATACTGCAACAGGTGGGGAGAGGTTCATCACATTCGGGAATATGGCGCCGGATGTGGATAAAGACATGGTGCGTATCGGAAAAATGTTTTCCAAGAAGGAAGCCTATTATTTCATGGATGATGTGGCTTTGTTTGAAACACCGCACAACGATTCTTCAGTCGCTGCCGCAGCCGTAAAAACAGATACGGCAACGATTGGCGACAAGAGCCTTCCGGCTGATACCTTTAAAACAGCATCGGCAAAAGATCTGAAAGTGGGAGAGATCATCAAGCTTCACAATGTATTTTTTGAAAGCGGCAATGCCGACCTGCTGGAAGAATCGAACGATGAGCTTGACTATATGGTTCAGTTCCTGAATGAAAATCCGAACCTGCAGGTCCGGGTGAACGGGCATACCGATAATTCGGGCTATGCGCTGAATAACCAAAGCCTCTCCGAGCAAAGGGCTTTCGCGGTGTACAATTATTTGTTGCGCAAAGGCGTGAAGGGCAATATCACCTATAAGGGTTTCGGGGCTACCCGTCCGCTTGCTACCAATTCCACCCCGGCAGGAAGGGCCCGTAACAGAAGGGTAGAGCTGGAGATTATCAAGAAGGAGTGATTTTAGGTTCAGCTTTTATTCTATTTGGGATTATTCTATATCTTTAAAAAATAACCAAATAATCTTCTCATCTCTTATGTCGATTTTGTTTAAGATCAAACGCCGGCTTGTCAGCGCCTGGCTTTCGGTAGGCTCTTTTAAATTCTGGCAGAAATACGGTTACCATGTATTGCGGGTGCACTATTACTCCCCGATACCCGATACATCCAAACTGACGGACAAGGATTATTCCCGGGTTTCCGAATTGGTTGGGTTGCGCCTGAGAAAAGAAGAGCAATTGGAGCTGTTGAAAAAATTCATTGCCAAATACCGCAAAGAGTACGATCTTTTTCCGGATCAGCCCGCCAGGGATGCCTGGATTTTTCATACGAACCAGACTACTTTCCGTTATGTGGATGCACAGGCTTTGTATTGTTTTGTCAGAGAATTCGCTCCCAGGAAAATGATTGAAATCGGATCCGGCTTCAGCACGATGATTACGGCCCAGGCTATCCGCCAGAATAAACTCGACAATCCTTCGTATGAATGCGATTTCAGAGCCATTGAACCCTATCCCAATCCCATTATCAAAGCCGGTTTTCCGGGACTTAAGGGACTGATCGATCAGCCTGTTCAGCAGGTGCCGATGGAAACCTTTACCTCCCTGCAGGAAAATGATATCCTGTTTATTGATTCAACACATACCGTGAAACTGGCCGGCGATGTGAATTATGAATTCCTGGAAATTCTCCCACGCCTGCAGAAAGGTGTTATCGTTCACGTGCATGATATTTTCCTTCCCTATGAATATCCCCGCAACTGGGCAGAGGATGCACAGCTTTTCTGGGCCGAGCAATACCTGGTTCATGCTTTTCTGCTGCATAACGACTCTTTTGAAATTCTGTGGATGTCGCACTATCTCCACCGGACACATACAGCATTGCTGAAGGATTCAATGAAGTACTACGACCCCAACTCCCCTTTTGTCGGAAGTCTGTGGATGCGAAAAATTAAATAAGGGAAGAGAATCTTTGGTAGCGGAATTTTATTAAAAAAGCGTCCGGCTCAACTAAAAAAGCAATTACCCGGCATTACCTTTCTTAAATTTTAACTATTCTTGCGGTGCGATTTGCAAAAAATGCAAATCATCTCATCCTCATTCATTCTTTCCATGAGAAGCGAATTAAAATTTGCCTGCAAAGTGTTTCCTGCCCCGGAAAATGATTTTCAGGGCAAAGTCGGTTCAGCGATGTTTGCTGAAACAAAAACTCAGATGCAAAAACGATTCTCCGATTTACGCAAGATCCGTTTGGGAAACGGCTATCTCCTGCTTCTTCTCTTTGTCCTTCTCCTGCTTTTTTCTCTGGCCGGAAAAGCACAGACGGATATCCGCCAGGTCATTCGCGGAAAGATCAATGACAAAGAATCGAAAGGTGAGATGAGCGGGGTAACTGTCCGGATCTATAAAGATTCTTCGCTGGTCAATGGTGCCACCGCCGATGCAGCCGGCAATTACCGGATTACCGATGTGCCCATCGGCAAGTACACGGTGAAAGCCAGTTTCATTGGTTATATGCCTGTGACCATACCCAATGTGATTGTCAACTCCGCCAAAGAAGTTGTGCTGAATATCGAAATGGAAGAATCCGCAGTGAAGGTGAAGGAAGTGGTGATCACCGCTACAGCCCATCCCGGGGAGGTGATGAACGAAATGGCCACCGTCAGCGCCCGGACCTTTTCCGTGGAAGAAGCGAACCGTTATGCCGGCAGCCGTGGCGATCCCGCACGCATGGCTTCCAACTATGCCGGTGTGCAAGGGGCCGATGATTCGCGTAACGATATCGTCATTCGCGGCAACTCGCCCCTGGGTGTGCTTTGGCGTCTGGAAGGCGTGGATATACCGAATCCGAACCATTTTGCCATAGCCGGAAGCACAGGCGGACCGGTAAGCATGCTGAACACAAAAATGCTGGAGAACTCCGATTTCTTTACTGGCGCTTTTCCGGCCGAATATGGCAATAGCATCGCCGGTGTATTTGACCTGCGGATGCGCAATGGCAATAACGAAAAACATGAATATACCGCCCAGCTTGGATTCCTGGGCACGGAGCTTACCGCAGAAGGGCCCATCTCCAAACAAAGCGGCGCCTCCTATCTGGCTACCTACCGCTATTCCACACTCAAGCTTTTTGAAGCGCTGCATGTGAAAATTGGGACAAGCGCAGTTCCCAATTATCAGGATGCTTCTTTCAAACTGAATTTTCCGCTGAAACATGGCGGCGATCTTTCGTTTTTCGGAATGGGAGGGATGAGCAATATCAATATCATGGTGAGCACCTATACTTCACCTTCCCAGGATTTGTATGGCGACAGCAACCGCGACCAGTATTTCGGATCGGCTACAGGAGTGGCAGGTATGGCCTATTCCAAATCACTCAATGCAACAACTTATTTCAAGGCAACACTGGCAGGATCCGTTTCCGATTCTTATGCCAAGCATGAACTGGTATACCGTGAACCTGATTTCAGACTGGATTCCATCATTCCTAAAATGGGATACCGTTATACCGAAACGAAATACTCGCTCAATTTTTATGTAAACAAAAAATTCTCGAATCAGCTAAGCATGAAAGCCGGCATGACCAATGACCTCTATCATTTCAGCATGCGCGACAGCAATTACAATGAAAATATATATCGCTTTGTGAACCGTTATAACTACGATGGCATTTGCTTTCTGCTGCAGCCCTATGCCCAGCTGAAATACAAAGCCACCGAAAATCTGGTATTCACCGGCGGGTTGCACGGTCAGTACCTGACGCTCAACGGCAGCAAATCACTCGATCCGAGAGCCGGTGTGAAATACAACCTCAACCCCAAACAAAGCCTGGCACTGGGCTTTGGACTGCACAGCCAGATGCTGCCTACCTATGTTTATTTTTATCACCAGCAGGATGCCGCAGGCAACTATGTGACCGATGGAAATGGCAATTACCTGATGCATAACCTGAATGTGGATTTCATGCACAGTGCCCAGGTGGTACTCTCGTATGATAATTACATCAGTGCAGGTCTGCATGTGCGTGTCGAAACCTATTATCAACATCTCTATGGAGTGCCCATCGAAAAGAAAAGCTCTTCTTTCTCGTTGCTTAACCAGGGCGTAGGTTTCAGCCGTTTCTTCCCTGATACACTTGTCAACAAAGGAACAGGTGATAACTACGGTGTGGAACTTACCGTTGAGAAGTTTTTCAGCAAGTCGTTCTTCTTCATGATCACCGGAACACTCTTCAACAGCACTTATACGGGAAGCGATGGTGTTGTGCGTAATACGGATTTTAACGGAAAATATGCAGCGAATCTGCTGGTTGGTAAAGAGTTTAAGATCAAAGAAAAACAAACACTCAGCCTGGGCATGAAGATGACGATGTCGGGCGGTCACCGGTATACGCCCATTGATACGGCAGCCACACGTATTTCAAGCGATGTGGTATATGTGGATGCGCAACGCAATACGTTGCAGCTAAAGGATTATTTCAGGCTGGATGCGAAGATCAATTACAAGGTCAATACGCGGCGCTATACACATGAAATAGGACTGGACCTCGTGAATATCCTGAACACTAAAAATGTTTTAGATCAGACTTATTCAAGGTATCTCGTGTCGACCGGACAAAATCCGATCGTGAATACCTACCAGCTGGGCTTCCTGCCTTTGTTTTATTATAAGATTGATTTTTAATGTTTATGGGCCGCTGATTTTCATGATTTTTTATGATAAGGAATCATTGTTGTCGGACTAAAAAGCAGCGCGTTCAAAGGAATTTTGTTTTTGTCACTTTTTGCTTGTCCAAAAAGTAACCAAAAAAGACCCCACGCAGACCAACCTCTGGTGGGTACTTTAGATTATTGTCCCTATTGTTGTTGGCAAACCCCCACCAGAGGTTCGCACTCCGCGTGGACTTCCCCGCGCACCCGGCGTATCTTTTTATTCAGGATCACTTTCTCTCCATTTTAAAAGGGAACGGTCATGATTTATTATTTCGAAATGATAAGGGACGTCCTTTGTTCATAATGGTTTCAGTGATTTGACCTTTTTTTTCGGACAACAATGATAGGGCATGATCAGTAATCGGAAATTCGCAATCAGATCCTTTTTTATCATGATCATCATGAAAATCAGCGGCCAATTACGACAGTTCATGTAATTTCTGTACATTAGTACTTCCAACGCGACAATCTTTTTCAAACACAAAGCTCAATCATGAGAAAAATCTACCTTTTTTCTGTATTCGCTGTATTCATGTCCTGCCTGAATCAGGCCGGCGCAGTTTCCAACAGCCCTGCGATAACCTGTAGTGTGCAGGTAACAACAACCGATGCCACTTGTCATGGGGTCTGCAATGGTCAGGCTGTGGCGGTACCGAATGGAGGAACAGCACCCTATACTTATTCCTGGTCACCATCATCGGCAACAGCTGATACCGCTAAGGCTTTGTGTGCAGGCACATATACAGTGACTGTAACGGATGCTCTGGGTTGCAGTGCGACAGGAACAGGAACGATCAATGAACCAGCTGCTTTGATGCTCAGTGTGACCACGACCGGCACCAGCTGTCATGGGGGCTGTAATGGAAAGGCATCGGCAATTGCAATGGGTGGAGTGCCGGGTTATACCTATACCTGGAGTTCCGGGTTGCAGACGGGTGATACGGCTTCCAATTTATGCGCTGGCTCTTACAATGTTCATATCAAAGATTCACACGGGTGTATTGATACAGTTATGTTTACAATTACTCAACCTTCGGCTTTGTCTCTTTCATTTACAAATGTAAAAAGCGTGAAGTGCAATGGCCGCTGCAATGGCCGTGCGACGGTAACAGCCGGCGGAGGCACAGGAGCTTATTCTTATGCCTGGGCTGCGGGAGGCGTGACGGCAGTAACCGACACCGCGCTTTGCACAGGAATGGCTAAAGTAACTGTGAAAGATGCAAACGGCTGCAGCTTTTCAGATTCGGTGATGATCGGAACCCCGGCGCCTTTGACAGCAACCACTTCTCAGGTCAATGAAACATGCTTTGGGGATGCAACCGGAACAGCAAGCGTTACGCCCAGCGGAGGCACAGCGCCGTATAAGTATTCCTGGCTCCCCAGCCCTTTCCCGATCCTCCTGAAAGCGGGACCGGAAGTTTGTATCCTGACCGATTCAAACGGTTGCCGCATATTCAAGACATTTAACATCACCCAGCCACCGGCAATCAAACCTGTTATCTCCAGCAAAATGACAAGCTGTTCATCCTGTGCCGACGGAAGAGATTCGGTATCTGTAACAGGAGGAGTAGGGCCGCTCTCTTATGCCTGGTCGCCCGGAGGCTGCAGCACCCCTGTGTGCACAGGACTTACCGCCGGCACTTATACCTGCTGTGTGACCGATTCTACAGGTTGCCGGGTTTGTCAGTCGGGCACCGTGGATGTAACAGGTATCCGCGAAAGCGAAATTCCTTCTGTGTATGTCTATCCCAACCCTGCCGGAGATTATCTGACACTTCAGCTTCCGGCTTCTTATGAAGTGAAGACACTGAGGATATACAATGTTGCCGGAGAACTCGTTGCCGAGAAGGGCGAGTTTCGTGCCACAGTGCTTGATGTGTCAGGCTTGCGGGCAGGCACCTATGTGCTTCAGCTGGATTGCAAAGAAGGATTACTCCACAAAGTCTTCATCAAGAAATAAGGCAGTTCACCCTCCGGACTCAGCTTTTTGTTTGAGAGCAAATTAGAAAAGAAGATCGGAATTCCCGATCTTCTTTACATTTGTAGCCATGCCGTCAAACCGATTTCTATTCCATGTAGTTCCTTCACCGCACCCCAAACTGCGTTACCAGCACGAAATGGTGAGCATTTGTGAAGGCTTGCGTGAGCTTGGGTTTTTATTTTACGGCAGCTCTGATTACTGGTTCGACCCCGAAAGCAAGGAATACCTGATCCGGAAAGCTCCGGAAGGCTTTGAAGCGGATGTACATGTTTACAATACCTATTATTTTCATGCTTTCCCGGAAGCGATCACCCAGGTCGATTATTCAAGAAAGAATATCCTGATAGACAGGGAGGATGGATTGT
>DASYGQ010000219.1:0-2842 GCA_035999585.1 Bacteroidia bacterium
CTATAAAACAAGCAGCTCTTCCACACCATTGTTTTATCAGGAGATAGGAATTGTCAAAACGAAAGATCCACTCATGCTGTTCAATCAGATAGGAGATAATAAGATAGGGGTCATTGCCGCAGAAGGTATCTGGCGATGGAAACTGCAGGATTTCCAGGATCATGGAAACAATGACATGTTCAATGAACTGATCGATAAAACGGTACAGTATCTCAGCGTGAAACGCGATAAAAGCCAGTTTCGGATCGTGTGCAAATCAAATTTCCAGGAAAATCAACCTATTGAAATAGAAGCAGAAGTTTATAATGAAAGCTACGAACTGATCAATACGCCGGATGTGAATCTGGATATTGAAAATGAACAAGGGAGAAAATACCCTTTCACTTTCAGCAGAACCTCCAATGCTTACAGGCTCAATGCCGGATTTCTGCCACCGGGAGAATATAAATACCAGTCCAGAACCAAGGTGGGAGATAAAGTGCTGACGCAAAACGGAGCTTTCAGCATCAGTCCCTTGGTATTGGAGGCAACCAACACCACTGCCGACCATCAATTGCTTTTCAACCTGGCTCAAAAGCACAACGGCGAGATGATATATCCGGGCGAGCTCTCAGGCCTGGCGGCGAAAATAATCAAACGGGAAGATATAAAACCTGTGATTTACAATCCCCAAAAACTGGCGGATCTTATTTCGTTGAAATGGATATTTTTTGTCCTCCTCTTTCTGCTCAGTGCCGAATGGCTCATGCGTAAACGGAATGGCTCTTACTGAGCCGATGTCTTTTTTCTCTCCTTTAAGGAAGGATTCCAATTCCAACAAATAAGTTGAAGAACTGATTATTGAGTACAGTAGTAATTGCCGGGTCTGAGGCCGTGGCTGAGTTATTGCCCTGAAAGTAAGTAGCAAGCTGATGTCCCAGATTATTGAGACTGTACCGGATTCCCCGGTTAATAATTATGTGATTGAACAGGATACTGGTACGACCGTAAGAGAGACTGAAGCCGGTATGTACAGAAGATTTAAAAGATGTACTTGTTGCAGGTTGAATGTAACCGTTATTGTCTATGTATGCATCATTGTGAACAGTTCCTGAGTAGGAAAGAAAGTTTAATTCAGGCTTGATATACCTTCCCAACGGAGCAATGTCTGCCGAACGTCTCCCAAAGTGCCTGATGTAAATGCTGATGAGGCTTCCTGTTCCGTTGTAAGAGTTGGAATACCCATTCCCGTACATATAGGGGTAAATTGTTGACCCGGAAAAGGAGAAGAATTGAAAAGAGCCCCCAATGGATGAACGGCGGTTATACGTATAGTCAGCACTCAGGGATTGAGAGAAAATAAAAGGAGGAATGGAGACGTTCCGGCCATTTTCATGGCTGAATACGTTTTCCAGGATTGCCCCGCCAAGGGTTGGATGCCCGATGAAATCATAATTAATGGTAAAGCGATGGCCCTGATATCCGGGAGCTTTTTGCGCAAAGCCCGTCAAACTCAGCAAGAACAGGACAATAAATGAATACAGCGTTTTACAGGTCATAAGTGTCCGGTCTGTTTGTTTTTCGAAGCACTCTCCTCAGAGGATTCCTGATGTATCTGATTAAAGATGTCGTAAAAATTGGAATTGAGCGTGGCCCGGCTGTCCCGCATTCTTATTTCTCTGTTTTCGGAGAATACTACTTTTTCATTGGCAAGATCATATACCATGACATAAATAAACGTGTAGGTGCCCTTGAATCCGGTTCTTTTTAAAGAAATAACCCCTGTCCACATAAAATATTGGGTTCCGTATTTCGACAAGACCCGGTCTTTATCTTCCGCTCCGGTAACCAGGGTTCTGTAATTGTTTCCGTGCTGGATTCGTTCGTTGATCCAATCATTGACATCTGCAAAATCGTTGTAGGTGGCCACATCATTTTCTTTCATTTGCATCGGATCGATGGACTGATATTCGAGATGAGTTTTGCCGGCATTTTCATGAATGGCTTCCTGCAAACCGATGATGCCGGCTGCCGTTGCTTTCATGTCCAGCTTTCCAGCCTTATTATCATCCAGATGATAGTAAAAAGGTTCCACCAAAACCACTTTCTGTATTCCAAGGGCCTGGCCGAATTTTTGTTCGTGCTTTCTTTTTTTCTTGCGTTCGCTATAGGAAGCGTAATGTGAACCGGTATTTTGTTTTTCAGCACGAAGCTCGCTGAAATGTCTGAACCGGCTTGTGAATAAACTGTCCTTCAGGAGATCAATGAGTGCATATTTTTCAAAATTCTCTTCGGTATTGTTTGCAATTTCAATCACTTCCTCTTTTTTCTGCTGGGCCTTTATTTTATCATATTTGCTGGCTTCTCCATTGTCCACAGCTGATTCGGAAGCCTTTTGGGAAGAAACCTTGCGAATGGAGTCATCACGCAGGATGTCAGTTCTGGACCGTGTGGAAAAGTCGCTCAGGTTCTTTTCATTTCCTTGTGTAAGAAAAACAAAAAGCGAGTCGCAGATTCTGCCAAGCTGCTTGTCTTTATAGCCCGTTGAGACATTCAGCTTCCAGGAGTAATTCAATGCAACCACAGTAGCCTCTTCAGCTGATAATTTTTTCAATAGGTAGTAGACCTGCTGTGAAAAGCCTTCGATGTCTGCGTAATCCTTGAGCTCATATTGGGAATTGCCTGAAAATACATTGACCTTGTTATCGCCGTTGCCAAGTCTGGATTTATAAGATGCAACTTCATATAAGGCTTCCGCAACGATCTTCCTCAGGTAAATATTATCGGGATATTTTTTCAGGAGAATAAAGGCTGAGTAAATGGCGTTGGGGTAATCGAGGTTCAGCAGATAAAGGCGACAGGT
>DASYGQ010000266.1:0-4786 GCA_035999585.1 Bacteroidia bacterium
GCAATATGGCCGTGAAAGACAATGACCAGATCAAAACCGTTACGGCCACAAGTCTGGATGATGTCCTCGCCAACCTGAAAGTAACCACTGAAAATGCCTCAGCCATTACAACCGACCTGGCCTTTATCATGGACAATATCAGAGCCGGTAAAGGAGCTATCGGAAAGTTGTTTATGGACAGCACTTTTGCAAAGAACATGGATCAGACAATGGTCAGCCTGAAACAAGGTGCCGGCAGCCTGAAACAAGATATGGATGCCGCACAACATAGTTTTTTGCTGAGAGGGGCTTTCAAAAAGAAAGACAAGGACAAGGATAAAGAGAAAGAAAAGGAAAAACAATCAAAATAAAAAGATTCTGAAGACTCTGAAAGCAGCATCAGGAAGACACAGCGGAATCTGCAACAACAGCTCCATGCTCGTATTCAAGGCGCAAAAAGTTTTACTGGCCGGCATTTCATATTCCGGCATAATACGGATCTCTGAATCGGGTATCGTACTGAACGGAATCTGCCTTCCTGTAAACAAGGAAATAAACATCCCCTTCAGGAATATATCAGCTATTGAAATCCGGCATAATATGATCAGTCCTTCCAATCTTACGCTCAACACATTGAATGAAGGCAGTATTACCATACATGGCTTGTCGAGACCCGACATGCAAAAAATCAAGGAGTGTATCCTTCTTCAAAAAATACGAAGCTGATACCGTAAAAAGCTCTTATGAATTTACGTTCAGGCTATCCTTTCTGGCTTATCAAGAACGGGCTACCGTATGATTACCCAAAGCTTGAACAGTCACTGCGAACAGACGTTCTGATCCTGGGCGGCGGTATTTCAGGCGCCCTTACAGCTCATTATCTCATTGAATCAGGAATCAGTTGCGTCATTCTCGATTCACGTACCATCGGGACCGGAAGCACCTGTGCAAGCACAGCTCTGCTTCAATATGAACTGGATGTTCCCCTGTGTCGCCTGAAGGACATGCTGGGTCTTGAAAAGGCCCTTCAGGCCTATCGCCTGGCAGCAGGAGCCATTGAAAAGATTCGCATACTTTCAGGCAAGGTGGCCTCCAAATCATTCGAATACAAAAAAAGCCTGTACTGTGCACATGCCCGGAAAGCTTTGCCCCTGCTCGATAAGGAATATGCTCTCCGGAGATCCGGCGGGTTCAAAGTGCAGCGCCTCCATGCGCAGGATTTGCTTTCAGATTACGGCATGCATGCTCCCGGCGCTATTCTGTCGCAAGCCGGCGCCTCCATCAACCCTTACCAATTCACCCATCTGTTGCACCAGGATTCAATCAAAAAAGGCCTGAGCATCTATGACCGAAGCAAGGCTACCCGTTTTCATTACGAGAAGAAGGGCGTCAGGATTGAAACGGAGAATGGATTCACCGTGCATGCCCGAAAACTCGTATTTGCAAACGGGTATGAAGCGATAGACTACCTGAAGGAACCAGGCATCGTAAGTCTGAATTCCAGCTATGCATGCGCCAGTGAGCAGTTTAACGAACCCGCCCCGTTTTGGAAAAAAGAAGCCCTGATCTGGAATACAGCTGACCCCTACACTTATGTACGAACCACCCCGGACAGACGCATTCTTATCGGTGGAAGGGATGAGCCTTTTTCAGATACAGCAACAAGAGATTTGAAGATTTTGCAGAAGGCAAAAAAACTCAGTACCGACTTTCTTAAAATATTTCCCAAAATCCCATTCAAAGCAGAATTCAGCTGGAGTGGCACCTTTGGCTCAACCGCTGACGGGCTTCCGATAATCGGAGTAAACAAAAACCATCCCCACTCCTATTTCGCCCTTGGCCTGGGTGGCAATGGCATTGTATTCAGTCAGTTGGCCGCTGAGATAATAAGAGATCTTTTTCTTAAAAAAAGGCACGAAGCAGCTACTCTCTTTGCTTTCGAGCGAAAGTCGCTGAGAAGTAATAGAAAAAGATAACAAAAAAAATTCCTCCTTTTCGCCTCTCCCACCCTTTTACCTCCTTATTACCTGAGCTGAACCCATTCCGGATACGGCTTATCGAATTCCATCGCCATTAGGCTATTCTGGTTGTAGTTTTGAAAAAAGCAAAATCTCAAAACAAAATATACAGCACTATGAAAAACACAAGCTCAAAATCAAACGGATCCGGTAAATCATCGGCCAAATCAAAAATGCAATCTGACCCAACATCAGGGCTTCAGGAGCTGTTCCTCAACGAATTGAAAGACATTTATTGGGCAGAAAAAGCTTTAACCAAGGCTTTGCCAAAAATGATCAAAAAAGCCACTTCTGAAGAATTGCAGCAAGGGCTTCAGGAACACCTCAGTGTAACTGAAAACCAGGTTACACGATTGGAAGAAGTCTTCGAACTCCTGCAGAAAAAGGCAGAAGGCAAGAAATGCGAAGCAATGGCCGGACTTATTAAAGAAGCGGATGAGATCATGCAGGAATCAGAGGAAGGAATGGTGAGAGATGCCGGAATCATTTCTGCCGCTCAAAAAGTGGAACACTATGAGATTGCGTCTTATGGCACACTGCGTTCCCTGGCTTCAACACTTGGACACGAAGATGTGGCTGATTTGCTTGAAGAAACACTGAACGAAGAAAAAGAGGCCGATGAGGCACTCACCCAGCTGGCCGAATCATCTATCAACGCAGAAGCAGCTGCCGAGTGATTGATCTGTATTCAGTCAAATACAGGTCCGCCTCCTGCTGAATAAAACAGATTGTAAAAACCGGAACCTATGGAAGCTCCAACAGAAAGAGTCATTGGTATGCTGAATAAATTAATCGAAGCTAACAATGACAGGATTGCAGAATATGAGCTGGCAAAAAGTGAAACAAAAAACAGAGCTCTCAAAAACAATTTTCAAATCATGGTGCGTGAGAGTCAGGCCCTGCGCGATCAGCTGGCTGCTGAAGTGATTGCTGAAGGAGGCAGTCCGACTCAGACCCGCTCGGTTTCCGGCAGCCTTCACCGTGTCTGGATGGACATTCGGGTAGCTATGACTGGCAAGGACCTTAAAACCATCCTCAACGCCTGTCGCTACGGAGAAGAGGCAGTGCTGGGATTGTATGAGGAAGCACTGAAAGCAAATTTTCCGGTGCCTGTAAATGTACTGGACTTTCTGATTTCTCAGAAACACAAGCTCCAGCAGGCCAGGTTAAGGATCAATGAACTTTATAATACAATTGGAATCGCAGAACATGCAAACCACAAATAAATCAAAATGAAAGACACAAAAACTCCAGGTCAGACAATGCCAGGCAAACAAGCTGACCGTGATGAAAATACCCAAAAGCCAGAATCATTGCAAAAAAACGGCTCGCAAAAACCTGGATTTGCCACAGACGACAAGCAAGGAAAGAATTCTG
Source organism: Bacteroidia bacterium (assembly GCA_035999585.1). Taxonomy (GTDB): domain Bacteria; phylum Bacteroidota; class Bacteroidia; order Palsa-965; family Palsa-965; genus Palsa-965. The sequence continues at coordinate 3,375 of DASYGQ010000266.1, forward strand.
AAAGTGGCAAAATGTCTTCTCCAGACAAATCGGAAAAAAGCAAAATCGGGTTTAGCCGGGAAGATGAAGACAACGATGACCGCGAACAGAGAACGGGTGAAGAGCAGGATGAGGAAAACGATGAGATCGAACCTGCCCGCCGTATAAAAACACCTGTCGCAGGATCCGAAATGCCTAAACATACCGACCGGAAAAAATAAGCCTTCAATCAGCTTAATTTATCCTGTTAAAAGCACGTGCTTAAAAGCCGTGCTTTTTTTCTTCTGAAACAGTCCATTTATCTTATCTGCCATATATAGGACACATTCAGCTAGCTCCATCAGGTGTTTAACGAAATGGCCCGCAATCTGCTATTCCAGCCAGTAACTTTACATCAGGATTTAAAATGAAATCAGAGAGGACGAAAAATTAATTTTATGAACCATGCAAAAATAATAACCACACTTATATTCCTGTTCCTTTTGAGCAGGCTCGAATGCCAGGAATATCATCATCAGTTGCACGATGACACCCGGAATGAATTTCAAATGGGATTGAAGCTGGGGGTTAATGTATCAAATGTATATGACGATGAAGGGAATCAGATTATGCCAGATCCCAAATTCGGTTTTGCCGGAGGTGGATATATGTCATTCCCCATCAGCCGCTATTTCGGAATTCAACCAGAGGCCATGTATTCGCAAAAAGGGTTTTTAGCCCGCGGAACGATCCTGAGTATGGATTATTCTTATACCTTAACGACTGATTACATTGATATCCCCCTGCATTTTCAATACAAGCCGGCACCCGCTCTTACAATTCTTCTTGGGCCACAGTATTCGGTACTGATGGACCGGTCGGATCAATTCGGGTCAGGCTCCATCACTGCCAAGGAGCGGGAAGAAATTAAGAATAACTACGTTCGTAAGAATGTATTCAGTGCAAGTACAGGGCTGGATGCCAAAGTGGAACATCTGATCATGTCAATCCGCGCGTGCTGGGATTTGCAGTCAAACAATGGCGCAGGAACGGGCATGAGCCCTGATTATAAAAACATCTGGCTGCAGGGAACTGTAGGATATGTTTTTTAATTAATTCTTTTCTTAAAAATCAAACCTAAACCAAAACAAAAACAAATGAAAACCAAGCTCTCAACCCTGGCCCTTCTCAGTATGCTGGCCATAGCTACTACAAGCTACGGAAAAATAAATCCGGTTAAAGATGCAGTAACAGTTCAAAATGGTACAGAGACAGATTATCAGAAATTCAAAAGAGAACAAGAAGATAAGATGCGGGAAAACGACAGGGAAATTGCCAACCTCAAAGCAAAAATGGCAAAAGAAGACCAATCTGTTCGTGTGAAGTATGACAAAAAGATTGAAAAAATGGAAGAAAAGAACAATGATCTGAAAAAAAAGATGGCAAACTTCCAC
>DASYGQ010000285.1:0-6245 GCA_035999585.1 Bacteroidia bacterium
AAAAAAAGCCAGGCCTGCACATATAAAAGGCGGATGGAATTTTGACTGGGAAAATTGAATGCTTGTGTTACCCGCACTTTACAGGACGGGATTTTGTTTTTATACGCTAAGCTTGTCATGCAATTGCTTTTTATTCATTCATTCACTACCTGTACAAGCAGAGATCAGTTAATGTAATATTCGGAATATAACCTCAGGCTTTCATGTTGTCAGATATTTGCATATATTGCTATCTGATACCCCTTTTATTTCATGAAACAAAGATTCTTATTCTGTGTTGTTTTCGTTTTCATGAGTTGTTTCATGAGCAACGCTCAGGAGGCAGGGCTGAGTCCAAAGACAGAGCCGCCGCCTGTTGGAATGAGTAAAACATCCGCACCGGATTCTGTTTATCCAAACTTTGCGAAACTGTATTTAAAAATCGGACGAACCAGTAGTTTTGGCCGCGCGGACCCACCTTATATCGCAACAGGAAATAATTACGTTTCGACGGCATTTTTAATTGGATATGTCGGGAAGCAACTCGGTAAAAAGCGATTCTTTGCTTTCGAGGTGGAATCCGGTGTTGTGCAGAAAGGTGTAGAGATGAACGTAACCAATACGCAGTTCGTTGGTGGTGGTCCGCCCAATACTCCCGGCCATTGGTTCCCCGTCCAAGGCGTTGAAACGTATAAGACGACATACCTGAGCAATGCCTGTATGCTTCGTTTTTGCCCGATCGATTTTTTCTATCTGAAAGCCGGGCTGAATGGGAGCATGCTTACGGATCAATCATACAATCAGCAGTACGCCGGTTTCACCACGGGTTATCAATTTGGAGTGGGACTTCAGTTCATGTCCAGAATTGTCGGCGGCATGATTGAAGTGGAAGGCATCAATGATTTTGTACCTGCCACCAGTCATGCAAGCAGCATGGTGATTTATAACAGAGAAGCTCTCATCAATGCCGGGATTGTTTTTAATCTGGATCCCCGAAAAAAACAGAGCCCGCCGATAAGACAAACCGGCGGGCCTGGTGAATTTTGAGTTCTTGTGTTACCTGATCAGCAACTTGGCAGTCTTCACAATCTTATCCGAATCATTCACGCGAACGAAATACAACCCGCTGCCCAAAGGATTTTTATTAAACGTCAGACTTGTTTCACCCGCAAAACCTTCTCCTGAAAACAATTCCTTCACAATACGGCCCCTCGTATCAACCAGGGAAATGGTCAGCTGTTTTGTATCGGCCGGCAATTCGAATTCAATCGTGAAGCGATCCTCCGTCAAAGGGTTGGGAAACACCTTCATGTTTTGAACAGAAGCAGGCGTTTCTGAAATACCTGTGACAGTTCCACCATTCAAAGTTATTTCAGCGATCCAGGTAGGCGGTGTTGATGCAGATCCATATTCAGCAGAAAGCCAGGCGGTGGGTATTTTTGCATTGTGCCTGCGCGTGCAGGAAGTATAATCGCCCCAGCGCCCATAATTGTTGAGTGCGCCGGTTCCGTCCTTTACATTCAATACGTTTGACCAGTTGCCGGCATCGTCGCATATAATAGTACGGATGGATGGATAGATATTCGGATTGGATTCCTGGTAACAGAGCAAGACAGTTTTATCTGTCGGGCTGCTTGCAAAAGAGGCAAGGGAGGGCTGGCAGAGATCACTGTTGCTCGCCGTGTGGTAATAGGTAGTCATTGTTTTGGCGGCTACATTGATACGGTTATAGCAAATGACCCAATAACCGAGGTTGTTGTAATCCGTCTGAAAAGCAAAGTGAATGGTGCCGTTCAGGAAAATGGCATTACCAACCCGGTTGTCGGTCGGCTCCAGTGTGCTGCTCGAACCTTTTTCCGAAACCTTGCCCGCCACGGAATAGGCATTTGGAACAGTAAGATTATAAGTATTCAATTTAGGGTTGCCACCCAGTGTATCGCTGAGTTCATAAAGAGTAACCGCGCTGCCGCCCGGTGTTTCCACGAAATAGGCTTTTGTTCCGTAAGGTGAACCGCTTTGTCCGTGATTAGCCATACACACATTTCCGCCGGCAGTCCATTTTTTGATTCGCAGGGAATCGCCTTTATAACCTTCCGCTTTTGAAATCTGCATCAGCACTCCGTTGCCCGATTGAAGGTCCAGCACCTGCATGAAATATTCATACTCGGTCACACCACAATAGGGGTAGTCCAGGTATTGCTGTGATGATCCGTTTCCATTGGGTGCGTAGTCGTATTTGTTCCAGGCTCCGGTGGGGTTATTGGTTTGAGAAAAAGCAATATGCTCGGTGAGGTTTCCGCCGGTGATGGCCAGGATGAAGCGATCGGCATAACTGTCGTAAATCACCCGGGGATCAGTCAGATAGCTCCCGGAAGGAAGTCCGAAGAAGCTGGTGAGGCTCATCGAATACAATGAATTGCCGCTGGTATCATAAACGGCCATGCTGGCATTGATGGTATTGATAATATAATTGCCGTTTGAAACAGCTGTGCCGTTGTCAGGCGGGCCTCCGCCTTTGAGGCCGCCGAAATTGCTGTGCATGACCGGGCTAAGGGGACTTAGAGTCTGGCTTTTGGAAGGAGAAATGGTTTTGTTTGCGTTGTGTTGTTTGAGTTTTGTTTTCTCCTCCATCAGTTTTCTGTTTGCTTCGGAGATGAAAATTTTCCGTTCGGGCTCATTGGCGATCTGTACATCCCAGGGATCGGGATGGATGCGCAGGGGCTCGATGATGCCAGTGCGGGCGATTTTCTCGGTCTTGGGAACGGTGCTCTGCTGGGCAATGGCTGCTGAACAGAGCAGCATTGAAAATAGAAAGGAGTCTTTGATTGCTTTCATTTGTCTGGTGTGTGTTTGTGTGTGTATGTGCGTGTTTATGCCAACAAGTTAGAAGTCAGACACAAGAGCATAAAACCAAAAAGAGGAGAGAAATTCAGGATATAGGTAGGAGAGGAAAGGGTGATGTGAGATTAATCTATTGAAATTGAGAAATTTATGATCTCCAGAATGAAAGCAATTTATGGGCAAGGAGCTGAGTTCCTTCATTTAAGAGATATCAATCAGAACGATCGGAGTTTAGATCGTACGGAAATGAATTCAGATGACAACGATCGGAGTTTACATCATACGGAAATGAATTCATGTTATAACGATCGGAGTTTTAAGAGTGATGCCGGGGAATGACGACCGAGAGGCGAAAGGGATGGACAATTTCATGTTTCTTTCTCCAAAAAATATCAAAATATCGTCCCGGGGCTTTGATTGTGAACGTTCGGCCTGAAACCTTCGGTAAATAATTTTGATTTTGCCTCAGGGATGTGAAGCCGGAGACAAAAAACATAGATTTTGGCAGAAAATCGGATGATGGGGACAGGAAATTTAGATTTTAGGCTGAGAATGCGAAGCCGATCACAAAGAATCTGGATTTAGTGCAGAGAATGTCAAGCCGATCACAAAGAATCTAGATTTAGTGCAAAGAATGTGAAGCCGATCACAAAGAATCTAGATTTAATGCAAAGAATGTGAAGCCGATCACAAAGAATCTGGATTTAGTGCAAAGAATGTGAAGCCGATCACAAAGAATCTGGATTTAGTGCAGAGAATGTGAAGCCGATCACAAAGAATCTAGATTTAGTGCAGAGAATGACAAGCCGATCACAAAGAATCTAGATTTAGTGCGATAAATGTTAACCCGACTACAGAAAATCTTTTTTTTGCCCTTCAAACCTCAGATTCAAGCCTGGGCAGGATAACAGAATGATGCATTACCTCCTTTTATAGATCCCTTAAGGGCTGATTTTCATAATTATTACGGTTGTCATAATCAATCAGATCATTTTTTATCATAACCAATCATGAGAATCAGCGGTCCGCCAAGTCATGGATTTCAAACATGGAATTGCAACATATCCTCAATTATTACTTATATTAGAACGAATGATAAAATTTATTATCTGAATCAATACTGAGCCAGGAAAATTGAAAAAACAAACTGCATTCATAAAATGGAGAAATCTGGTCGGATTAGGCATTTTTCTTGCCTTTGTAAGCTGTCAAACAGTGAAAAACGGAACCTCGGGAATTGATAATACGGATATAAGCAGAGCAGAGAATTATTACACAGTTCCCCCTCCCGGAACAATTAATATAGCTGACAATATTTTTTACGATCAAACCGAAACCCGAAACCTCGACTGGCTGGAATACATGTTTTGGACGGGCAGGGTTTATGGCATTAAATCGAAGGAGTACAAAGCCACCTTACCAGATACGATGGTTTGGGTATCCGACTACAAATGCTTGAATAATTACTCCACCTCTTATCTGAGACATCCGGCTTTCCGGGATTACCCTGTGGTCGGTATCTCCCGGAAGCAAGGTCTTGAATTCTCAAAGTGGCGTTCTGACAGGGTATTTGAATATATCTTAATCAATAAGCATGTAATTAAATGGAATGAGCATCAGAATAAAGACACCGTATTCAGCATTGAAACATATTTTAATGGAAAGTATATGGGTATAAAGCCTGATTCGAATTTTAGATATTACCCCTGTTTCAGGCTGCCCACAATTAAAGAATACAAAGCCGCAGTTAAATACAATGATTCCCTGGATAACTCATTTCAGGATAAATTTCAGTCGGATATTATCCCCTGCCAGGGCGACAGTTTTCGAGTCAGTCCCACAGCGCTTGTCAGCTTATTCAAATCAAAAAATAAAAGAGCTATAGCAAATTTGAAGGGGAATGTCAGAGAGTGGGCTTCTGAAGATGAAACGTCTGTTGGAGGTGGCTGGCATGATACGCATAGCATCATACTGACAAAAGACACCTTTGCGGGGAAAGATCCCAATGCCTGGACAGGTATGAGAAATATCTGTGAATGGGTGTTGTGGAATAGGAATGGTATCAGTCAAAAAGCTGTTATCAAATGCATCAAACAAGGTCGCAGTTACGGAATGTGTCATGGCTACTGCCAGACTGAGACAGTTGTTACCTCCGATAAAAGGATAACAACACAAAAAGCCTGGAGCAGGGGAGACGATTCAGCAAGTTTCCCGGACAAAGTAGAATCAACAAGGCCCATCACAGCAGCAGAGTGGAGCCGGCTCACTCAAATGATTGACAAGGATGCATTCTTCAAGCTTCCGGCAACAATCGGCTGTCCCGATTGTGATGATAGGGGTGCAGAGTGGATTGAAATTGTAATAGGGGATAAAACTTACAAGGTGACTTTTGAAACATGGAGGAATGTCGATGAATTAGACGCCCTGAGAAAGGCGCTGAAGGAAATGAAATGACTCATACTAAGGATGTTTCAAGTCAATGTTTAGTCAGGCAGACAGTGAAAGATAAAATTCATATCTTTGAAGCGTTAAAGTTCTTTACTGCGGATATGTTGTAATTGGTAGCCAAGCCAGACTTAGGATCTGGTGCCGCGAGGCGTGTGGGTTCGAGTCCCCCTATCCGCACAATAAGACAGAATACAGAAAGAGAAACAGAAAGAGTGAAAAATACTCTGTTTCTCTTTCTTTTTTTCTCTGTTTCTCTTTCCGTATTCTGTTTCTCTTTTTCCCCTCCCTTTCTCTTTCCGTATTCTGTTTCTTTTTACCTTTCCCAATCATTTCTTGCACCAGCGAGCAGCATTGTCTGAACCAGAGCGGGACAACGCTTCTCCTTTTCCCTCCTTTTTCTCCGTTCTGTTTCTAAAATTCCTGCCTATGTTTCCTTATCAAAATCTGGAAGTCTACAAAAAGGCTTTCAATAACAATCGAAAGGTCTATGCGTACTTAAAAGTCCAACGCACACTACCAAGCTATCTCAAAAGCCAATTCGGTCGCTCAGCACTGAGCATCATGTTGAATATCGCCGAGGGTAGCGGACGGCTTACCTCTAAAGACAGAAAAAGTTTCTTCGTAATCGCCAGAGGTAGTGCTTTCGAGTGCGCCTCGATAGCAGAATTCCTAAGAGCGGAGGACGAAATTTCCGAAGAACTTAAAACAGAACTGGTAGCTGGGTTTGAGGAAGTTTCTAAGATTTTATTTGTGATGATTAGGAATTTGGGAGAAACTAAAGAGAAAGAAAAACAGAGACCTCAAAGGTAAAAAGGACAGAATACAGAAAGAGAAACGGGAGTGTAAACTAAACTGTGCTATTTTTTAGATTCATTATATTTGATTCATTAAGCCAAGCGGAGTTGAGCAATGCTGGAGAGCAACTCAACAAGGAATAGCTTAATCCGATAACATCTACAGAGGTTGAACATTCAGCC
>DASYGQ010000318.1:0-3851 GCA_035999585.1 Bacteroidia bacterium
ATGGAAATCAGGCGTGTCTTGCTAAGTTGTAACTGCTTCGGTTTTATCTTCTGAGCACCCGAAAAATTGTTTTCAAGCCTGGCGTGGTAATGAATATGTATTGCAATAAAAGCGCTGAAGCGGCTTCTGAAGGGAAGTATCCTGGAAACCAGCTTTAGTGGTATTCCATCCAGATGCAATTGCTGCAAAGCGCATAATTCAGGATGGCCATAGGCGGAAAGAAGGAGAGGAGCAAGGAACTGTTGACAAAACTGTTTATAGCCTTGCCAGGGCGAACCTTCTTCGTATTTTTCGAAAGAAAGCGTATCAATAAAAACAGGTGTATGTCCTCTGAACTGAACGTTATATGCAGAAGCGTCTTTCAGGGTGAAGCCCTTGCTGAGGGCTTCAAGTTGTATGTCAAGCGTTAAAAGTGCTGCTTTTTTTAATTGCAAAGGGCTCCATTCATAAGGATAGGAGATAAAAGGAATCTGTTCCGGAGCTATCACTTTATACAGTTCTCCGTTACCATGCAAGCTTGAAGGAACGGTGCCTGCAAAATCAGTTATATCTAAATGAGGGATCAGCCAGCCTTTTTCAGCAAGGCTGGAATAGAGGCCTGATGAAACAAGCTCATCGTATTGTGCTTTGTAGGAGGAATAAATAAGCCGATAAATTTTTTGATCGAGATAGACAACATACCCGGAGCTGTCTCTGAAGGAGCCTTCTTCCCTATGAACATCCATTAAAGAGGCTTTTCATTTTCTTTCTTGGAGAAAAACCGGCTGATACGGGAAGTGATTCTTTTGAAAAACATAAGGCCGGCAATAATGCTGCCCGAAAGTACCTGAAGCAGAAGGCTGCCGGTACCGGGATCCAGGTATACAAGGAAATGTGAAAGAAATGCCATGTGTTAGCCAAAAGTAATGAAAAAACGGCAAATGTGTATTGAGTTTGCAAATTGTGGAAAACAAAACAATTTGCTTTCCGGAAACTCTGAACTGGCTGAATGCCTTGTTTTGTCTATGGAGTAGCCAGTTTTAGCAAGAAAATGTGTCTGGTTTCTCTCTTATTGCTTAGGATAATACATCGCTATTGTATAAGGCTTCGTAGCATAAAATACCCTTTTCGAGGGAAAATTCCTGTTCCGCGAGCTTCCGGAAAAATGTTGCATCTTTTTCTGCCATTTTTTCTGCGTGAACTATTGCTTTTTGATAATTCGGGACATCAAACGCTGAAACAAGAACGCCGCAGCCTGTTTCCTCAAACAGTTTGTCACAGTCACCTATCCCGGAATTGGAAATCACTGGGATTCCACAAGCCAATAGCTCACCCAATTTAGTAGGAGATGAACCTTTTTTCGAAAACAAGGGTTTTATGAAGAACAACCCAATGTCCAGTGTTGCTATGAATGCCGGTACTTCATTTCTTTTGGCCGGCATAACCACAACCGCGGAATCGGGTATTTTAAACTGCCTGGCGGCTGCATAAATGCCGGCAGGTTCATCGGGAGTGATGAAAAAGAAGGTGGCGTCTTTTCTGGTTTTTAGCAGTTCCGAAAAAAAGGCAAGCATCTCATCAAGCATGTACCAGGTTCCCAGTGAGCCCAGATATCCGACCACATAATTTGAGGGCGGGATGCCGGCAAGCCAGCGGGCACTTTTTTTTTCCGAATCTGATTGTATTGTAAAATGAGCGAGATCAACGCAACAGGGAATTACTTCAATACGTGTTTGCATATCGGGTAACCAGGCATTGATGATTCCTTTTGCCTCTCTTGTCAGAGTCACGATGCAATCAGCTCCTTCAAGCATTTGCTTTTCTTTTCGCTTGAAATACCGGTAAGCCAGCCAGTGCAAAGGGTTTCCGAGGCGCCATATTTTACCATCGATACGTTCATCTGCCCAGAATCCCCGCATATCAAACAGAAACCGGACTCCGTATTTTTTTTTCAGATTCAGACCGGCCAGGGCCGCCAGATAACTCCGGCAATGCAATAAGGGCTTTTCGGTCAGATGGCGGATTTCAACATCGGCAAGGTTTTGAAGTCGCTTTACGTTCAATGTTTGCGACACAAAAGGAATGGCATTTGAATAAAGCGTGTACACCCAGCGAATTTTGTGTTTCTCAAGAAGGGAGCCCACAATACCCTTGTTCTTGTTCAGGTTTCCTTCCTTTTCGCAGCTGATGATGCAAATCTCAAACCCTTTTTGAGACAGACCTGCCAGATAAGGAATAACCTGTGACTGACCCAGCGGGTCTGTCATTCCGTCTATTGAAAGAAAGAAAATTTTCCTCTTCATTACATGGATTTGAATTTTTCCCGGACGGAATGGGAACTTGTTTCTTTCAGGAACCATTTATGAAGACAGATCAGCAGCCATAGTTTGTGAAAGAGGAAGTCTTCCCCCGCATCAAAGCGTTTGACCAGCAGGCGGACTTCATCATAATTCACCAGGTTTGCATTCCGTATCACGGTTTCGTTTAGAAAATCATCTATCAGGAAGCGCATTCCCGTTTTCAGCCAAAGACGGATGGGAATGGAAAATCCTTGTTTGGGACGGTTAAAATAAGTTGCCGGTATGTGACGGTATAAGATCTCCTTGAGGATATGTTTGGAGCGGCCTTTGCTTTTTAAGGCAGGGTCAATATTGACTGCAAGTTCAACAAGGCGGTGATCGAGAAAGGGCACACGTGTTTCAAGTGAAAAGTGCATGCTTGCTCTGTCAATCTTGGTCAGTAAATCATCGGGCAAATAGAAGCGGATGTCATATAAAGCTTGTTTCTCAGCAGCAGATAAGGTTCTCCCCGAATCTGCTTCCGACATTTCAGCCAGGAATTGAATGTCGGTAAACTCTGAATTTTGCCGAACCGCGGAAGGATCAAGCGTTGTTGTCAGGAACATTCGCTCAGCTTCCTCGTGCGAGAAATAATATTGCTCCTGGGTATGGATATGCGAGTGTATGTTTTTTTTGCCTGCAAGGCGAAATTTGCCGGCCAGACGTTTGTATTTGCCTGGCATGTTGCTCAGGGTTGCGGCTATGAGATGCCGGTTTTGATAAATCAGGAAATTGTCAAGCCGTGTGGCCCATTTGTAGGAGCCGTATCCATGAAACAGCTCGTCCCCGCCTTCGCCTGAGAGGGCAACGGTTACATTTTTTCTGGCAAGCTGGGATACAAATAAGGTGGGTATTCCGGATGAATCAGCAAATGGCTCCCCGTAAATGTCCATATAGGTTTCCAGCATGTCAATGCCATCCTGCATTTTTACATGGAACTCGTGATGGTTGGTTTTAAAAAATCCGGCGATTGAGCGGGCATGAATGGATTCATCGTATTTCCTGCTTTCAAAGCCGATCGAAAATGTATTGACTCCGGCACCGGTAAGCTCCACTGCTTTTGCAGCAATCAGACTGGAATCAGTTCCCCCGCTCAGGAAAATACCGAATGGCACATCACTGCGCAACTGGTACCGGACCGATTCACTAAGCATATCCGACACGGATGAGATAACCTGCTGCTCTTTTGCTTCCGGATTTTTTTTGAGGACCTGAGGCAGGCTCCAGTATCTGTTTTTCTGAATTCCCTTTTTGCTGATTGTCAGAGATCCTCCGGCATCGAGCTTGTATATGTTTTTATAAATTGAAAAAGGGGCTGGAATGTATCCGAGGTTCAGATATTGAAGAATGGCGGCAGGATTTATTTCCAGCTTCAGCTTTCCGAGCTGTTTGAAAACTCCAATTTCGGAAGCGAATGCAAAATGCTGTTCATCCCAATAATAATAGAGGGGCTTGATGCCAAGACGGTCGCGATAAAGATGAAGTTCCTCTTCCTGTTTGTCGTAGATGGCAAAAGCAAACATGCCGTTGAGA